>CAYRFY010000068.1:0-3115 GCA_964423635.1 uncultured Armatimonadia bacterium
GCTATGCTCGGTCCAGGACAGGGCCACATGGTGCCATTCACCGGCGTGCCACATGAGCGTCTCCGGCCCGGTGACCACCGCCAGTGGGTGGTCGAGGCCGTCCATAATGTTGGACTCGAACACCTCGGTCTCCGGACCCATCAGACCGTGGTAGCACACCCCGATGGAGTTCCACATGCCGCCGCGCATGGGGAGCGTAAGCAGGTTGCGGATCGCCCGGTCGCCGAAGTCCCAGGCGGGCTTGATCCAGAATTCCAGGGCGCCCTGAGCCACCGAGGTCTCCGGGGAGAAGGGGATCATCAGGTGCCCTGACGAAGTCGAGAACCCGGCATCGAGGGCCCGGCCAATGGGGTCGGCCGGACAGCCGGCGCCCTCCGGGCTCAGCGCAAATCCGGACACCTCAGGCGTCGTGGCCCCGAAGTCGTTCACCGTCGCGGCAAGGTCGGGGGTATCGAAGTGGCAGACCAGTACGCCCGGAGCGGCTGAAGCACCGGTGGCGAGCAAGGCCGCCGAGATCAGCGGCAGACAGAGCACAATGCGCATGCTTGCGACCCCCTGGGCCAGAGTAGGGGAGAGATGGGCAGGATGGATGGGATGACGGCAACGGCAAGGACCAGTGAACAGGATGGACAGGATAGCGGCGGATGGACAGGATGACGGCCACAACAGTATAGGACGATTTGCGGCGGGTGACGCCAACGGCGGAGGACGGCGGCGGTTACTCGCTTGGCCTCAATGCTCCGGGCGTGCCCGAGGTCCAGACCGCGCAGCCACCGCGCCTCTCACACCGGCGCACCTTAGCGCGGCTCGTCCCGAAGTTCACCAGCAAGCCTACCTCGAGGCCGGTCGCCTGGAGGTAGTTGATGAGCTGAGCCTGGTGCTCGGGTAGGAGCCTGCTCACCGCCTTGAGTTCGATGATGACCTTTCCCTCCAGGACGATGTCGGCCACGAAGTCGCCAACGACCTCGCCTCGGAACCAGACCTTGAGCGGGACCTCCGAGCGTGCTGATACGCCCCGCTGGGAGAGGCAGATCAGGAGGGCCCTGTGGTACAGGGCCTCGGTGAAGCCGGCACCCAGTTCACGCGACGCCTCGATGCAAGCCGCGATGGTCGGGCCCGTGATCTCCTCATGCAGCATCCCGACCCTCACCCTTCAGATGCGGCCGTCGGCCGCTATCCTGTCCATCCTGTGAGCCAGTCGTCGCCGTCTCCGTTGTCGTTGCCGTCATCCTGTTTGCCCTACCCGAACCAGCCGATCGGCTCGTCCGAGATGTCCATGATGACGTTCTTGTACCTGCAGTTCTCCAATAGCCCGTGCAGGCCTCGTTCGACCCCTATCCCGCTTTGCTTCCATGCCGGGAACGGTGAGACCGGGAACACCTGGTTGTACGTGTTCACGTACACCGTGCCCGAGTGGATAGCCCGGATCATCCGGTGGGCTTTGGCGGCGTCTCTTGTGAAGACCCCCGAGCCAAGGCCGTAGATGGTGTCATTGGCGATGGCTACGGCCTCTTCTTCGCCCTCAAACGGGATGGCCACCAGGACCGGGCCGAAGATCTCCTCCTGGGCGATCTTCATGTCATTGCGTACGTCGGTGAAGAGAGTCGGCTCGATGTACCAGCCATCCGGGTGGGGCTTGTCATCGGGCACCTTGCCGCCCGCTGCCACCGTGGCACCCTCGGCCCTGCCGGCCTCGATGTAGCCCATCACGGTGCTGAACTGCTCCTCGGACACGATGGAGCCAAGCTGCGCCGAGGGGTCCATCGGGTTACCGATGCGCAGGGACTTGAACTTGTCGGCCACGGCGGCGGTGAAGTCGGCGTAGATGCTCTTCTCGACTAAGAGCCGGCTGCCGGCGATGCAGTTCTGGCCATTGTTGAGCAGGATGCCGAAAACGGCGCCCGCCACGGCCTGCTCCCAATTGGCGTCGGCGAAGATGATATTGGGGCTCTTGCCGCCGAGTTCGACGGAGATGTCGGTGATGTTCTGGGCGCAAAGCTGGGTGATGCGCCGGCCGACCTCGGCAGAGCCCGTGAAGAAGACCTTCTTCACCCTCGGGTCGACGCACAGGGCCTCACCCACATCGCTGCCCGAGCCGGCGATGACGTTGAGGGCCCCGGCGGGCAGTCCGGCCTCCTGGAAGCACTCGGCCACCTTCAGCGTGGTCATCGAAGTGATCCGAGCGGGCTTGATGACCACCGTATTGCCCATCGCCAGGGCCGGGCCGATCTTGAGCATCCCCAGGAAGAGCGGGAAGTTCCATGGGGCGATGCCGGCCACGACGCCATAGGGCTGGCGGAGGCTGAAGTCGATCTGGGTCGGGGTGGGGAGAGGGATGGTCTCGGCGAGGTTGTCCTGGGTCATGTCGGCATACCAGCTCAGGTAGGACGCCGAAACCGGGATGTCGATGTTCAGCGTCTCCGTGATGGGCTTGCCGACGTCGAGGGTCTCCAGCTCGGCGAACTCCTGGAGCCTATCCATCAGCAGCTCAGCGGCCTTGCGAAGGATCTTGCCCCGGGTACCGGCGTCGGTCGCGCCCCACTCGCCGTCGAAGGCCTTCTGGGCCGCGTTGCAGGCCCGGGTGACGTCCTCGGTGCCGCCCAGTGCGATGGTGGCGATCATCTCGCCGGTCGCGGGGTTGATGCTGTTGAACGTCCTGCCACTTTGCGCGTCGCAAAACTCGCCGTCGATGAACAGCTTGAACTCTCGCATGACTGCAAGCCTCCCTGTCGCGGATGTGTGCCGAACCGACACTGCGGCAGTACTCGGCCAAGACGCAGGCGTTAGCATTCGCCCCGGTCGGGTAGCGACCTTCCATTGCGGCGAACGGCGGAGAACAGCGGAGAACGGCGGAGAACGGCTAACGTCTCACCACGGAGACACGGAGAGCACGGAGTCTCACGGAGAACGGCTGACCACGGAGACACAGAGGCACAGAGAACGGCGGAGAACGGCGAGAGGAGCGAGCGACGACGGCGATCAGGCCGTGCGGCGCTGTTCTGCTGGGAGTGTTGGCATCTCATCTGCATGCCGTGGTCGTCATCTGCCGTTATCCTGTCCATCCTGTCCATCCTGTTTTCCCGTCGTTGTCGTCCGTTGTTGCCGTCATCCTGTC
>CAYRFY010000068.1:3215-18026 GCA_964423635.1 uncultured Armatimonadia bacterium
TCCGTTGTTGCCGTCATCCTGTCCATCCGCCGTTATCCTGTCCATCCTGTTTTCCTGTCGTTGTCGTCCGGTGTTGCCGTCACCCTGTCCATCCTGTTTTCCTGTCGTTGTCGTCCGGTGTTGCCGTCACCCTGTCCATCCTGTTTTCCCGTCATTGTCGTCCGTTGTTGCCGTTATCCTGTCCGCCGCTCCCCCAGAGCACAATCCTCACCGTTGCCGCCCTGATCCGGGCGCCTGGCTGGGGCTCGACGGGGTTGGTGACTGGATTGAAGGCGAGTTGGAGAAGCTCCCGGCGCGGCCGGCCGATGAGGCGCCATGCGGACCCCTCGAAGAGGGGGAGCTCCGCCCACTCCAGGAGCCCGCCCTCGAGGAGCATGGCCTGGGCCAAGTCGGTCGGCCGGAGGCGCGTCTGCAGGGAGGTCAGGTAGGTACCGTGCGCGGCGTCCGGCTCTGCGAGGAAGCGCGACAGGTCTTCCTCCCGCCCACGGGTGTGGTTGTACAGTGCGCGCCACAGTTCGAGAGTGGGCAGGACGGCATGCGGATGGACCCGACGGGCGAAGCGGATGGCCTCGTCGGCCGTCAGTCCGCCGACGAAGGCGCCCTCGTAGTTGTCGGCGGTAAGGCTCGAGGGGGTAGTGCGCCAGGGGATTGGCGAGTTGTGGGCAGGCGTGATCTGCGAGGCCTCGTACCAGGCGTTGTCGAAGCCCTCGGCCGTGGCGGCAAAGGCCTCGAACTGGTACTTGAGCGTTGGCAGGGCCTGCACCCAGAGCTCGCGGCGGTCCACTGTGAACCGCAGGAGCCAGATGGGCGGATCGCCAAGGCTACAGGAGCCGTCGGGTCCTGAGATGAGCACGCTGTCCTCCAATGACTGGCGGTGGGCATTGCGGGGCGGGGCACGAGACCACGTCGTCGCTTCCGCCTGCGCCTTGCGGGGCCCTTCCCTCCACCGCTATCCCTCGAGCGAAAGCACCAGCGGGTCGACGATACGCCTCGGGTTCACCGCCTGGGTGAGGCGGTTGTGGCCGTCGGTCTCGCAGCCGAGGGCCGAGACGACCGCGTAATCCAGGGAGTGGAACCTGCCGCTGCACATGGCATGGAAGCCGGGACCGCCGGGGACGTACTTGCAGGTGAAGTCCGCCAGGCGACCGGAGATGTATTTCAGCACGTGTTTGTACTCGCGGTCCACCGGCGCCGGGTCGTCGACGAGGTAGTTGGCCACATCGGCATAGCCGAGCTTCTCGAAGGCGGATAAGAGCCGGTCGGCCTTGGTATAGGTTACGACCACTCTCTTCCTGCGCAGCAGGGCCGCTCCTCCGGGGCGCGAGGTGGTGTGGTTGACGTATGCCTGCATCAGAAGCTGCAACTGGGGCTTGACCTGGGGGTCCAGGGCGCTGCAGATGACCCAGAGGACGTCGGCGAGGCCGAACATCGACACAATGCCGGGTTCGGTGGCATTGGGGTCCCACTTGTCGAACACCCCGCCGGCAACGTCGAAGAAGATGAGGTTGCGCGGCGGGATGTCGTCGATGCCCTGGACGCGGCAGATGCCGGGGGTCTGGAAGGCCCTCCCGGTCGGTGGCGGCATATTGCCCTTCTCCAGGGCCTGCCAGAGCTGGACGACCACATTGAACGCCGTGGGGTTGATGGTCTCCACCAGCGCTCCCTGCCCCAGATTGTGTTTGCGCCCATCCACCAGGGAGCCCAGGAGCGAGGTGAGCAGGAGGGTCTTGCCGTGGCCGGTGAACCCGACGCAGGCGATAACGGTCTGCGGCAGGGCCTCCTCCACGTAGGATGGTTCCAGCTCGGCGCCACACCCGGCCCGGCGGCAGACGTAGCCTCCCCCCGGTCCGGGTCCGGGAGTGGTCCTGTGTCCGCAAGCGGGGCAGAGCAGGGCGGCGTTCCTGTGGGCGGGCATGGCGTGATGGCTCCTGAGGTGTGTGTCCGCGGTCATCGCTCCGGCGTCTCAGCGTCGAGCCCCGGTTCAGACGGATCGCTCTGAGCAGGAGACGGGGGCGCGCCGCCGGGCGCCGCCGGCGCAGCGTTCTGAACCGTGCCGGCCGGGTCCGGCGGCGGTTGCCCCGGAGGGCCGTAGTAGACACGGGCGATCACGCAGATGATGGCCAGGAGTATGAGGATCAGCCAGGCGACTGAGGGCGTCAGTCTGTCCCGCCATCCCGGCTTGTCCGCAGTCTGACCACGCTTGCCAGGGGCACCCTCGGATGTCTCGGCAGGCCGCCGGGGCGTTGTGTCCAGGAAACCAGGACCATCATCCAGCGCGTACCGCACTGAGTCTGGAAGTCCGCCGGCGAAGGTAATGATATCGCTCTTTTGCCGTTCGGAAAGGTTGGCGAAGAGCGGAAGCACGCGCTCGGAGGCCAGTGCCATGGCGTCGGGTGTGGGTGGGGGAGGGTCGCCGCGATACTCGGGGCAGATGGTCAAGGTCAGTTGTGTCAACTGCTGCGGGTCGGCCGCGAGCTGCTCTACCACGCACTCCACGCGCAGGAGGGTCTCGACCTTACCGGGCAGGAAGATATCCACAGGGCGTACCAGGCCCGTTGACGTGAACCAGCGGCAGCACTCGCGGTAATACCACTCGGGGGCTCCGGGACCCTCGGAGGCCCGCTCGAGGCACTCGCGGAATTGGCGCTGTCGCCCGGAGTCTTCCGAACGATCGTCGCGGCCGCGGCGCAGGAGCAGTGCGGCCAGGAACAACGCGGGCACGGCGTGCTCGCGCATCCCGAGAGCATTGATGAGCGCTTCCCATTCCGCAGCCTCGTCCAAGTCCATGATGCCGCCGGCGGCCAGGCGGTTGACCAGCATCTGCTGGACGAAGGCCTGCGGGCTGCCCAGCAGGGCCAAACGCTCCGAGGCGGGGCGCGCGCCTACCAGGCCGCGCACCCGTTCGGGTTGGGCCAGGTTCGGCGCGTGGGGGGCCATGTGCCGGGCCGCGAAGTGAATGACGCGCTGATCCACGATCTCCGCGACCCGCTCCAAGCTCGCGACCTCCTCAGCCACCGGCTGCAGCGAGTGCCAGGTGTCGGCGTCGAAGGGGGTCTCGCCGCTGCAGACCCTTGCCGCCCGGATCGCCTGTGTCCGCCCCTGGAGAATCTCCTCGACGCCCGCGTCGCTAGCGAGCTTGGCCAGAAGCCATTCCCCGTACGGCCCGGGATGCACCGCGGGCAAGCCGGTCCGGTCCTCCACCGTCATCTGCTCCACATCGACGTTGGTGTAGCGGCCGGTGGGCAGCCTCCCCAGAGCACCACAGGCCCACAACTGCCACTCCGCGTCCGGGCTACTGGCCCCGGCGGCGGCCTCAGTGTTAAAGGAGCATGCCAGCCTGTCCTCCGGAGCCAATAGCGCCATGAGGCCGCACAGCGTGGTCTCCCTGTGCTTGCTGCCACCCACCAGGGCCAGGCCTTTGGGGGGCGTGCCGTTGGTGAGGTCATCGGCGCCCAGGGCGAGGCGTACCAGGGCGGACAGATGCCCCTGCGGCGCCCGTTCCCAGCGCAGCGCCTCCTCACAGCCAAGGTCTCGCCGGGGCTCGAAGCTCACCTCGATCGGCTCGGAGAGCGTGGGCACCAGGGCCATGGCCTGCTGGATGTCCGCGACGAAGGCGAACTGATCGAAGAGGTAGAAGGGATTGCCACCGACTTGTGTCTCGAACTCATCGGCGTGGAGTAGCAGCAGGTGTGCCACATACTGTTCGGTCCGGCCCGCGGCATCGGCGTAGGTTGCCGGCGACAGCTCACCCAGTGCCGCCACGGCGCCCTCGCCCCGGCCGATGACCTTGAAGATGCGTCGCGTGGGCGCGGTGGGCTGAGGTGGCGTCTCGCCCAGCAGGTACCACTGGATGGCGTCGATGACCCGCTCGTCGCAGAATCCCGGAGTGAAGCCCAGGTGGGTGAAGTCCCGGGAGCCGCCGCCCCTGTACTCCGGGGGGAACTTGCCGTAGATCACCTGCCCGGCCTGGATTGTCCTCACTGATGGCACGCGGATCCCCTCCGGAGCCGAATGTCTGGGTCTGCGACAGTGTCTGCGCCGCAGGTGCAGGAGGCTGCAAAGCGACGAATAGCGCCACTGCCCCTGTTCTCACGCCCCGTGCTGTTGGCCGTCCGTCGCCCCCGGGAGCGACCGGTGGCCTCTACAGGTCCGGCCGAAGAGCCGGTTCTGCCGTGAAGATCTCATTCCGGAGCGCCTGCGTCACAAGTGCCGCTTGGGCGAAGTATCTCGCTATGTCCCAGGAGATTCTTCGAGCTGCTCCGTCCGGGAGCGGGCGCTCTCAGAATGACATTCTCGGCGAAGGCGAGCTTCTCGGCCGCGCTTCTACGGCTCCGCCGGCCGGGCCGAGGCGGCCTGCTCACCGAGCCGGTCGGGCACCGCGATCCTCACCGGGCCGATGAGCTCGTAGTTCACCAGGTCTCGCCGCCGCCATGTTCCGGTGCCCGGATCGAAGCGTAGTACGGAGGGCCTCGGGCGTGTGACCACCACGGTGTCCGCGGTGGGCCGCAGCGCGCGACCGGAGCCCGTGTAGACATCGACATCACCGGTTTCCGTGACCCTGAAGACGGCCACCTGCCCCTCCGGGTCGCCGAAGCAGCGCAAGACCGGCACTCCGGCTTCGGAGGTGATCCGGCAGACCGTCTCAGTTGGCGCGTGTGTGGCGTCGCAGACGGGGCACAGGAAGCGGGTGCCCTCGATGATGCTGCGGAATGCCGCCAGCTCGCGTCCGGTCAGGCGATAGCTGTGCCGCAATCCCCTGGACCAGTGGGGAGGGTCGGTGGGGGTGGCGGTCAGTTGGCTCCGGGTCACCGTGCCGTCAGAGCCGGTGACATCGGCCGTCAGGACCGTGGTTGGCCTGGGAGCCAGGAACAGGAGGTCCACCGAGAGGCCGGCCGCCACCTGATCCGGGGGCGTCTGCAGCAGGACCTTCTCCTGCTCCAGGCGTAGTTCATAGCGGTCGTTGTCCCAGGAGTAGGGGCAAAACCCCGGGGCCGAGAGGCGCACCTGGGCCCCGGCGCCGACCAGACGGGGAAGGATCGCCTGGGCACAGGCCTCGGTGGTGGTGAGACTCTTGCCCTCGCAGCCGGGGGGCAGCAGGGCCGCATCGCCGCAGGAGCAGAGGATCACCGGGCGCAGCTCCGGGGTATCGAGCAGATCGGGGAGGTCGTAGATAGGGCCCGCCCCCAGGACGAGCAGGCGCGCGCCCTGAAGGCCCCCGTACCGGGCCCGCAAGCCTCTGAGTACCGGGCGCAAGACGCTGGTATTGCCCGCCGCGGAGGCGATCTCGCGTGACCCTTCGGTAAGCACCCGGGTCTCGGGCCGCGGCTCCGGGGAGCCCAGGAAATAGACGCCCAGGAGGCAGTCCGGAGGCAGGTGGCGGAGAAGCTCGGCGCCGAGCTTGAGGGCGGCGGTGGCCGCCCGTGCATCGGCGGCCAGGCGCGCGGCATCCATGACGATTGCTATGGGGCCGATGTCCGCCGGTACCGTGAGCCTCGCCGAGAAGTCCCGCAGTTCACACGGGGCCGCCGGCTTGCCCGGCGGCGGCGGTGGCGAGCCGTTCCGCGATGGCCGTCCCCACTTGTCGGCGCCCATGGTCTACAGCTCCCAGTCGCCGGTGTCCGGCCGCGGCTCTGAGGTACGCGCTCGCCGTTTCCTCTCGGTCTGCGAGGGCTTGCTGCGTGGCTCCGGCTCCGGCTCCGGCTCCGGCGCCGGCTCGGGCGCCGGGGCCGGGGGCGACGGCGGGGTCGACGGAGGCGCCACTGCGGTGGTGTGCAGGGCCGGGCGGGCGCCGACCTGCTCCAACTCCACGCCGGTTACGTCGCCTTGCCGCACCCCGCCGGGGTCTGGAGCGGCATGGCGGCGCCGGGGATCTATGGCGGCGATCCTCCAGCGTCGTCCCTCCAACTCCACGACCACGGATGAGGCCAGCGGTGCACTGCGCCGTGGGGCCTGCTGGGCATCGGCCTGGCGAATGTGGGCGTCTCCGACCGTGGTGACCCGTGGGTGGCCGAAGGGGCGTTTGGTTACCGTGGCCAGGGGGTCGGAGGAGAGGCCGGGTGCCTGTCGCACTATCAGGCGCGACATCGGACCCACAAGGGCCTGCCTCGGGCCGCCTTCGTTGCCCTCGGCCGGTGCCACGACGACGCAGCAGCTTCGCAGGGCTGCGCGGAGCACGAGAATCAGCGTGAGGGCAAGGGCGGCGGCGGCGGCCGGCAGCGGCCACCACGGCCGCGGGACGGGGAGGGACAGGGGCGGGGCCACCAGGCGCCCGCCGTCGGCGAAGATGTGACAGGCCACCTCCCGAAGGCTCTCGCCGCCGCCGGCGCTTACCAGGTAGCCGCCGGGGGCGAGACCTTCGAAGAAGTAGCGCCCCTGTGCATCGGTGACGGTGCTGTGCACCTGCGTCCGTGTTCCCTGGTCCAGCAGGTCGACTCTGAGCCGGGCAAAGCCGGAGACGGGGAAACGGCCGGAGCTGTCCAGAGCCACCACGAAGCCGTCAATACGCGGTCCCTGTGCGGCCTGCCGTACGGTGAAGTCGAGGCCATCGGCCGCAGTGGCGCGGTCGCTGAGGTCGGCGATGAGGAAGGGGCGGTCCGAGGTCCGCTGCGCATCGGCCACCGTGAGCACATAGCGGCCCGGCCCCGGCACGAGGATCTCGTAGGTGCCATTGGTCTGCGAGCTGGCCGCCGTCAGGCCTCGGCCCGCCGAGACCCACAGACTCGGCCCCGGCCGTCCGTCGGCGTCCCGCACCGTGCCCCGGATCGCGCCCCGGCGGGGTGGAGACGCCTCCGCCAGCTCCCTCCGGCTCGTGATCCTCCGCTCCCCCGCGGAGCAGTCGATCCGGTCCACCTCGTCGGCGCCGGCCGGGGACACCACCAGCCAGGCACAGGCCAGAGGACCCGAGGCCGCCCCGTCGAGATAGGCCGAGTTCACCGTGCCTCCGGGGAGGCCGAAGTCGGCGGCCTCAAAGGGTCTGGTGGTCCGTTGGGGCCCTCGCTCGCCGGCCGCCACCAACTGAGAGAGGTCATCGGTCAGCACGATCAGTCCCAGATGCCGCCAGCCCCGTCTGTACTCACCCGCCAGCCACCGGCCGCACGAGGCGAGAGCGTCCCGGGCATTCACCTGACCTCTGCGGGCCGAGAGGGTGTCCCAGCGCTGCAGGGCCTCGGCCGAGGGCACGCAATCGCGCAGCGCCTGCAATTGCCGACCGTACTCGTCCTCCACCAGCGACAGCTCCCGGGTCTCGCTGCGCAGGTTGTTGTTGCCGAACGGGTAGATGCAGATCAGGTCGCCCGGCGCCGCGATCGCCTCGGCGCTCAGCAAGCGCTGCAAGAGGGCCACGGCCGAGGACAGGGCGCCTGCGGAGACCGCCGAGCGGCGGCAGTCCAGCGCGATTGCCCAGGCGAAGTGGTGGGTGTCGAGAAGCTCCGTGGGCACGGCGCCCTGGCCGGAGGCGTGAAAAAGCTCGGGCATGCCCACCAGGAGCCTGTCCGCAGGCGACTGAGCGTGGACCGCGCATGGCCGCTGGAGCATCAGCATCGAGACCAGGAGGCATGCGCCGGCCACCCACCTGCAGTTGCGACGGAAGGAGGTGACGTGGTGGGGGCGGTAGAGGCTTGGAATGCTCACAGAGACGCTCTGCTTTCGTGGCTCCTCAAAGGCTCAGTCGGGCCGGTGCTTGTGATCCGTTCTCGACATCTGATGCTTCTCGGTCCAGCTTGCCGGTTCCTCCCCGCGAACGTTGCCGCGCTTTCGGGGCGGGCCACGCGGAATCTCGTGGTTTTAGTAGGCTCGCGGACGAAGGAGAAACCTCCGGGGGCTGCGAACAGACCGGCGAGGCGCCCATCGAGCCCAAGGCAAAGGAGCCAGACCCACCGTGACTACAGCGCAGCCTACCGCGCGGCAATTGGAGTACCAGGACTGGGAGTTCGGGATCTTCCTGCACTTCGGGATCCGCACGTTCTACGAGGGCCACCGCGACTGGGACGGCAAGCCCATGTCGCCCACCCAGTTCCTGCCCTCCGAGCTGGACTGCGGGCAGTGGGTGGCGGTGGCCAAGAAGGCCGGCGCCAAGTACATGGTCCTGACCGCCAAGCATCACGACGGCTTCGCCAACTGGCCCTCGGCCTACACCGACTTCTCCGTGGCCGGCTCCTCGTGGGAAGACGGCAAGGGAGATGTGGTGCGTCAGTTCACCGACGCCTGTCACGAGGGGGGTATGAAGGTAGGCCTGTACTACTCCCCCGCCGACGCCAATGCTCCCACCTACTCCGACCCCAGGGCGTATGACGACTACTTCGTCAGCCAGATCGGGGAGATTCTCACCGGTTACGGGGAGATCGACATCCTGTGGTTCGATGGGTGTGGCTCCCAGGACCACGAATACGATTGGCCCCGGATCGTGGCCGAGATCCGCCGCATGCAGCCCAATGTGCTCATTTTCAGCATGGGCGACCCGGATTTCCGCTGGGTCGGCAATGAGGCGGGCATCGCTCCGGCCCCCTGTTTCAACACGGTGGACGCGGCGCCGCTGTCGATCGACGCCGATGAGGACAGAGCGCTCGAGGGCGCGGGCCCAAAGTGGCTCCCGGCGGAGTGCGACTGTCGCATGCGGGAGGTGAACTGGTTCTACAGCGACCAGGATGAGCACACGGTTAAGAGCCTCGACGAGCTCATGGGCCTGTGGACCCTGTCGGTGGGCCGGGGGGCCAACTTGCTGATCAACATCGGCCCCGACCGGCGCGGCCTGCTGCCGGACGCCGACGCGAACCGCCTCCTGGAGCTGGGGGCCGAGGTTCGGCGCCGCTTCTCGAGGCCCCTCGGTACTCTGGGCGACTGCCGTCGCGAGAATGACGCGTGGGTCTTTGCTCCCGGTGCGCCGATGACTGTAGACCACGTGGTGGCTCAGGAGGCCCTGGAGCACGGAGAGCACGTGCATCGCTTCGCCATCGACATCGTGCCCTTCCCGCACGGCAAGCCGATCACGGTGTACGAGGGACACAGCGTGGGGCACAAGGCGATCTGCCGCTTCCCGCTGGTGCGGGCCCGGGAGGTGCACTTCCGGGTGACGGAAGCGGCGGGGGAAGTCACCCTGCGCTCGCTGGGGTTCTTCGACACCACGCGGGGGTAGCGTCGCTTGCAGTTGGCCCGTCACCTCTCCCGGCGAGCGGAGCGAGCGCCCGGGGGAGGTAGAGACGGCTGCGGGTTCCCACCTCTCCCAGCGAGCGGAGCGAGCGCCCGGGAGAGGTCGCGCCGGTCGTATCGGCGCGGGTGAGGGGAAGACCCACCGCCCCGACATCGAGAGCCGGCATCGACCGTGGCGCGGGCTGCTGGACAGCCGGTTGTCCGACGCGGGGTGGGGTTTCCGCTCACCCTCCGCTCCCGCCCTCCGGGCTGTCGCGGAGACCTCTCCCGCAAGAGACCCGAAGGGTCTCCGAGAGGTGAACGGCCGCGGGCTCCCGCCCCGCGCGACCGTTGCCGGTGACTGCCGTTGCTCCCGCAAAGCGAGACCGTCGCCGTCGCCGTCGACTCGCGACTCGCCGACTCCTCCTCCGGAGGCCTGCCATGCCCAGAGATTGCGACTGTAGCGGTGGTACCTGCGGCCCGGCCCGAGAGCCTTCCCCCGCCGAGATCACTCGGCGCGAGTTTCTCAATGCGTTCGGGGTAGGCGCTCTGGCCATCTATGGCGAGTTGCTCTTGCCCCGGGCCCACGCCGCCTTGCCCCGGTCCCCGGGGGAGGTGGCGCTGCTTGACGGGTACGGCGAGTACCCCCTGACGGCTCCGCGTGTCTACTCGGGCGAGCACCTGGGAGCCGTGGCCATGCCCATCGGCGGTATCGGCACCGGCACTATCTGGCTGGACGGGCAGGGGCGCCTGCGGGTGTGGCAGATCTTCAACAACGGCACGGAGCCCCGGGTGCCGGGAAGTTTCCTGGCGCTGCGGGTGCAGCCGGAGGGCGAGCCGGCGAGCCTCCGCGTCCTGCAGACGGAGCCCGAGCCGGGCTTTGCCCCCTGCGCCGGTCTGAGCTTCGAGGGCGGATACCCCGTGGCCCGGCTGGATTTCGACACCGGCCTGCCGGTGGCGGCGCGGCTGGAAGCCTTCAGCCCGATGATCCCCACCGACACCGCCAATAGCAGCCTCCCCTGCGTGATCTTGCGGGTAACGGCGACGAACACGGGAGACAAGCCGGCGGAGGTGTCGCTAGTGGCGACGCTGCAGAACGCCGTGGGCTATGAGGGCAATGGAGCGATCGAGGGCGTGCGTCACCCGGGCTTCGGTCGGAACCGCAATCGCGTCCTGCGCGAGGGTCCGATGACGGCGCTGGAGATGACAACGCCCTCCGAGCCCCCCTGGACGGGGTTCCTACGCGTCCGCCACAGCGACGGCCGACCTCTGGGCACAGATCCCGTCCTGTGGCTGGGAGTCCTGGACGGTCCGCGCGAGCTGGCCGGCGCCGGTGCCTTCGCCATGGGCGGTCTGGACGCCCTCTCGCGGCTGGCCGAGGGGCCGGCGATCGTCGTCAGCTCCGGGGCGACACAGGCGTTCTTCGAGGCGCTGGCCGCCGCCAAGACCCGCGAGCTGCAGGACGACTATCTGGAGGTGTTCGAGGACTTCGAAGGCTCGACCTATGAGGGCTGGACGGTGGAGGGTGAGGCCTTCGGAGCGGGGCCCTCGGGGGGCACACACCCGGGGCAGCAGGCGGTCTCGGGCTTCCAGGGCCGGGGGATGGTGAACACCTTCCTGCCCAATGACGGCCCTCAGGGGCGGCTGGTGAGCCGCCCGTTCGTGATCCGGCACCAGCACATCGGTTTTCTGATCGGCGGAGGCGGCCATCGCGGCCAGACCTGCATGAACCTGTGGGTTGAGGGCAAGATCGTGCGTACCGCTGAGGGTAGGGACAACGAGGCCCTCGAGCCGCAGGCCTGGGACGTGGCGGACCTCCAGGGCAAGGAAGCGACACTGGAGATCGTGGACGCGCGCTCGGATGGCTGGGGACACGTGAACGTCGACCAGATCGTCTTCAGCGACGTGTCTCCGGACAACATCCTGCGGCTCGCCGGAGCGTTCAAACGGCTGGCACGGTGGCTGCCCCTGCGCTACGATGCGGTGACGCGGGTCGACCTCGAGGCTCCGGTGGCGCCGGTGCCCGTGGCCGGCGGCCCCGCACCGGCCGAGTGGCCGGTGAGGTCCTACCTGCGCCTGGAGGGCCTGCGGGCCGACGAGGGGGAGTTGACGGTGCTCGCCTCCGCGGGCAACGGCGACCCGCTGCTGCTGCAGGTGGAGTTCGGCAAGGCCGTTTTGGTGCTGTCCCTGGCCCCCGATATGCCGTGGGCCTGGGCACGGGAGCTGATCTGCTATGTGAGCGCCCTCGACCCGGAGGCGGTGCGCTTCGAGACCACTCGCGCCGGGTTCGGCTCCATGGCCCTGGCGAGCACGGGGGCCGCGAAGGCCGTGCCCGGCTGGACGGACGGTGAGGACCTGGCTCGCCTGTACCTGGACGACCCGGCTCCGGAGCCGGCCGGCGAGGCGGGCCCCACCGAGGGTGGCTGCACCCTCAACGGAGCCCTGGCCGTCCCGTTCCGCCTGGCGCCCGGTGCCTCGCACACCGAGAGCTTCGTCATCACCTGGCACTTCCCCAACGTCGAGCGATTCGGCCACCAGGGCAATCACTACTGTGAGGCGTTCGCCGATGCCCTGGAGGCGGCGCGCTACATCACCGGCAGCCTGCGGCAGCTCACCGACCGCACGCTGCTTTACCACCGCACGCTGTACCAGTCCAACCTCCCCGAGGAGTTCATCGACGCCATCAGCAGCCAGTCGGTGATCCTCCGCGGCCCCACCTGCTGGCGCTCGGCGGCGGGCTATTTCGGCGGGTATGAGGGGGCCTACGGCTGCTGCCCGCTGAACTGCACCCACGTATGGAACTACGCCCAGACCCACGCGCGGCTATTCCCGGAGATCGGGCGCAACATGCGCATTTCGGACTTCATCACCTACCTGCACGATGACGGCGAGACCTCGCACCGCCAGCACGCGCCGCACAATGCCTTCGCCGACGGCCACTGCGCCTGCATCCAGGCCGCCCTGCGCGAGCACCAACTCAGCGCCGACGGCCGCTTTCTTCAGCGAATCTATCCCAACGTGAAGAGGGCGATGGAGTGGTTCATCGCCCGCTACGACACGGCCGAAGAGGGCGTCACTCGCACCCACCAATGGAATACGTACGACACCGCGGTGTCGGGGCTGAACACCTTCATCGGCAGCCAGTACCTGGGCGCGCTGGCGGCGGCGGCCGTCATGGCCCGAGACATGGGCGACGCCGAAGCCGCCGGGCGCTGGGAGCAGATAGGGAAGAGGGGTTCAGCCAGGCAGGACACCGAGCTGTGGAACGGCGAGTTCTACATCCAGAAGCCCGAGACGCCCCCGGCCCACGACTACAATGGCGGCTGCCACTCCGACCAGCTCCTGGGACAGTGGTGGGCGCACCAGCTCGGGCTGGGGTACCTGTACCCCGAGAACCGCGTCAAGGCCGCCTGTCGGGCGATCCACCGGCACAATCTCAAGCCGGATTTCAGCGGACTGGAGCAGACGCCCCGGCGCTATGTGGACGACGGGGACGGGGGGCTTTACATGTGCACCTGGCCGGGCGACGACCGGCCGGACCCCTTCACGCTGTATTCGGTGGAGGTCTGGACGGGGATCGAGTATTCCACCGCAGGGCTCATGGTCTGCGAGGGCCTGATGGACGAGGCGCGACAGATCGTGGGCATTGCTCGGGCCCGCTATAACGGCCGCCCCCGCAGAAGCCTAAACTCCGGCGGCGGCGTGTGCGGCATGGGCAATCCGTTTCAGGAGCTGGAGTGCGGCAAGTTCTACGCCCGGGCCATGAGCTCCTGGAGCCTGCTCATCGCCTGCCAGGGCCAGATTCTCCACGGGCCGGCGGGGCTGCTGGGCTTCTCGCCTCGCTGGCGCCCCGAGGATCACCGCAGCTTCTTCACCGTCCCCGAGGGCTGGGGGCTGTTTTGTCAGAAGCGTGCAGAGGGCCTGCAGACGGAGCGCCTCGAGCTGCGCCACGGGAAGCTGACCTTGCACAAGCTGGTCTTCGATCTGGGCGCCTCCAGGCTGACCGAGGACGGATGTCGGCTGATATGCAACGGGCAGGAGGTCTCGGGCGTAGCAGCACAAGAGGACGGTGGGTTCGTCGGCATCGAGCTATCCGAGCCGCTGATGATGACAGAGGGTCAGGCGCTGGATGTGACGCTGCGGACGGCGGGATAGGGCAGGCGGTCCGCGGCCGTTGGTGGGGCGGGCTTCCCAGCCCGCCGCCGTTTGCCGTTCCTGGGACCGCGGGCGTCTCGCCCGCATTGCCGTTCGCCGTTGACGTTTGGCGCACAGTGAGTACGGCCAACGGCGAACGGCGAACGGCAGCATCACCCTCTCCCGCACCCCAACGCACCATACAGAAGGGACCCAATCCACCATGAAGCCGCGTCCGGATCTGCTCGACGAGCGCTCGCCCAGCGGGCTCGAGGTGCTCCAACTGACCGACGAGGACATTCCCAGCTCCCACGTATACATGGAGGCCCAGGTCTTCACTCCCGACTCGAAGCACCTCATCCTCCACCGCTCCGCCCACGCCCACGGGAGCGACAAGGGCGATCCGGAGCACCGCTACCTGCGTTGTGACATCGAGGACAACTGCTCCTTGCACCCCCTGACCCACGAGACCGGAGCCACCGGCCCCTCGGTCTCGCCCGACGGCCGGTACCTTTACTACTTCGTCAACGAGACCGTCGTCGGTGGCGGGAAGCTGACGCTCAAGCGCGTGGGCCTCGACGGTAGCGACCGCCAGACCCTCATGGTTCTCGACGGTCCCCTGCCCGGCAGCGAGTTTTGCCCCAGCCGCATCTACCCGCTGTCCACGATCTCCTCGGACGGCAGGCGCATCGCCATCTCGGCATTCCTCGGCGACGGGAACACCGAAGGCGCTCCCTTCGGCATGATGGTCTTCGACATCGAGGCCGCCACGGTCCAACTGGTCATCCATGGGCCGAGCTGGTGCAATATGCACCCGCAATATTGCCGCTCGACAGACCCCGAGGCGAGCCGCGATGTGCTGATCCAGGAGAACCACGACAACCTCGCGGACGCCATGGGGGTCGTCACCCGGCTGGTGGGCGGAGATGGGGCCGACATCCACGTGATCCGGGACGACGGCACGGACTTTCGCGACATGCCGTGGGGCCGCGATGGCAATGAGTTCTGCCAGGGGCACCAGTGCTGGCGCGGCAAGAGCACTTGGGCCATCACCAGTACCGGCACCCGCAATCCGCCGGAGAACCAGCTCATCGAAGGCCGTCAGTGTGCGGCCTCCGGGCATCTGGGGATCAACGCCCCGGGCGGCCGCCGCAACGACCTGAGTCGCGACTTCGACAAGCCCGGCTTCTGCCACTTCGCCACCGACAGCGAGGGCCGCCGCTTCATCACCGACTCAACGCCTCTTGCCGAGGGCGGGCGGCTGTATGCGGCAAAGCTCGGGAAGTTCGGCGAGGAGGCGCTCCGTGACTGGCTGTACCTGATGAACCCTCGGGCCACGGGGGACAAGGGTGCCCACGTGCACCCCTTCTTGTCGCCCGACGGCAGGCTGGGGTTCTTCAACTCCGACGAGACGGGGCTCTTGCAGGCCTACATGGTGAGGGGGTTCTGAGGGGCTCGTCGGCGCCGCGTTGCCGCCGGCCGCCGTTGCGACGTTCACCCCCCTCCTCCTGAGCAGTCGTACCGCGAAGGAGAGGGGGGCCGGGGGGGTGAGGC
>CAYRFY010000069.1:0-17928 GCA_964423635.1 uncultured Armatimonadia bacterium
CCGTCGCTAGGCGACGCCGCTGCGCGGCATCAACGGTCCTCCGGACCGAACGGCCCACGGCCCACGGCAACGGCAACGCCACTGATGACGCCTCACCCCCGGCCCCTCCTTCACGGTACGGCCGTTCAGGAGAGGGGTGAACGGCTGCCGGGCCTGGAGCCCCGCCGGCACGGTGGCTTTCGCCACTGTGTACCCACGGCCTGGATGGTGCTCCGCCAAGGGCGCGGGGCGCCAAACACATACCCGACAACCGTCATTCCGAGAGCCCCCGCTCTCGGAGAAAACAGCTCGAGGGTTTTCCGCCGCACCTCTACGCGCAGCGCAGGGTCAGCAGCGTCACCTCCGGCCGGCAACTGAACCGCACCGGCGGGGTCACCGTTCCCACGCCGCGGGAGACGTACACCCGCTTCCAGCCGTCTGCCACAAGGCCGGCGGCGTACTTTTGGCCGAACTTGCTGGGCAAAAGTGGCGGGCCGAACAGCGGCAGCCGCACCTGGCCGCCGTGGGTGTGGCCCGCCAACATCAGTTTCACCCTCCGATCGGCGAGCTGCTCGTTGTAGTCGGGATTGTGGGACAGCAAGATCGCCGCGCCATCCGCCGGCACGCCCTGCAGCGCCCTCTCCGGGAGCTGCTCGTCCTCCCACACATCCCCTACTCCCGCGATGCAGAGCATCTGGCCGTTTCGCCACAGGTGGCGGCCGGCATTGGTGAGTTCCACAATGCCGGCCTGCGCCATCTCCTGCCGGGTCAGGTGCTCGTCCTCCCAGTGGTCGTGGTTGCCCAGCACGCCGTAGACTCCCAGCGGAGCCCGCAGGCCCGCGAGGGCCGAGAAGCACGGGGAGATGTAGTCCGGCTTGCGGTGCACGTAGTCGCCGGTGAGGGCGATGAGGTGGGGACTGAGGCCGTTGGCTACGTCCACCGCCTCCCGCACACGCTCGAGGCTCAGGTATGGGCCGTGGTGGATATCGGTGAGCTGGCAGACGCGCAGACCGTCGAAGGCGGTCGGCAGCCCGGGCAGCAGAAGCTCTGAGCGGTACACCGCAAGCCACCGTGCTTCCAGGAGACTGTAGCCGCCGCAGGCCGGGAGGAAGGCGGCAGCGGCCACACAGCCGACGCGCTTGAGGAATGTCCGGCGCGTGACAGAGGCCCTTACCCCCCGGTCAGGAGCGGCCGAGGGCTGTGTGGAGATGGCGCGCATGGCGACAGAGGACACTCCCTGGTCATTCACTATTCCCATGTCTGTGGGCTTGGGATGCCGGACGAACAAGGAACGTCGAGATCGGCCCGCGAAATGCACTAGGCCAGAAGCTTGCGCACACCGCGCCTCGGAGGACGTTCAGCATGGAAGCTCCCGCCGCCCGCACCTGGCACCGCGAGTACATCCACCGCGTGGATTATGATACCCGCGTGCCCAGCGTCCAGCTCACCAGTGCGCCCATGATCCACCAGACGCTCTTGCCGGCGGACGCCATGTTCACTCCCGACTCGCGCCGGGTGGTGTATTCCCGTCGCCGGGCCCCGGACATGCCCCGGGAGCTGTGGCTGGCCGATCTACTCACGTACGACCTGCGGCGCCTCACCGACGAGCCCGACGTGCGCGCACCCTCCGTGGCCCCGGACGGCACCTGCCTGTATTATATCAGTGAGACCGACGAGGTGAGGCTGCGGCGCCTGGACCTGCAGACCTTCGAGAGAGAGACGGTGATCGCCACCGATCTGATCGGCGAAGTCTCCGAGGGGGGAAGCGTCCGCCACGATTCGGGCGCCTACCTGGTGGGCGGCAGGTCGGGACCACAGACCTGGGCGCTGGTGAGGTTCGATCTGGCTCCGCGCGAGGCCCAAGTCATCTACGAAAGCGATGCTCTGTACGACCCGCGGCCCCAGTACAGCCCGGCCATGTGCGGAGACATCCTGTTCCAGGAGAACCACGGACGCCTCCTGGAAGACGGCACCTACCCCGTTTTGGTACCCACCGGGTATGGAACAGACCTGCACGTGATCTGCGACGACGGTTCCTCGCTGCGCGACGTGAACCTGGGGCGCAGCGACGTGGAGATGGTGCGCGGCCACCACTGCTGGGCCGGCGACAGCGGGAGAGTTGTGACCTCCTTACTCCGCCGCGACACCCCGGACCGCGCCTTCGCCGCCGACCAGCTCGTGGCCGCCACGCCCGGCGGACAGAGCCGCGAGGTAGTGGGCCGAGGACCCGCCTTCGCCCACGCCGCCGTTACCCTGGACGGGCAGTGGTGGGTGGCCGAGGAGAGCAACAGCGCCGACCTGTTCGTGGGCTCGGTCAACACCCGTCGACAGACACTCCTGCTGCACACCGGCGCCTCCTACGGCTCCCCGGATTACACCCAGCCCCGCCCGATGTTCACTCCCGGCGGCCGCTCCGTGGTCTACGGCTCCGATGCCACCGGCATCCCCCAGCTCTATGTGACGCAGATCGAGGACGAAGTGCTCTTCAAGCTGATGAGGTAGCGGCGGCCGGCGATGTCGCCCTGGCTCTACGTCCGTTCGGGCCGGATGGGTCCCGTCTTTGTGTCTTCGACACAAATCCACCCATTCGGCCCTCCGATCGGTCGCCCGCCCGGAACCTGCATAGCGTGAGCGCCCATGTAGGCTTCTAGCTCTCCTCCACCGGGAAGAGCACCTCGAACTCGCTGCCCACACCCAACTCCGACCGGACCCGAAGCCGACCGTGGTAGGCCTCGGCGGCGCGCTTGACCAGGGCCAGCCCGAGCCCCGTCCCGACGATGCCACGGCGGTCCGGAGTCCCGACGCGGAAGAACTCCTCCCCCAGCCTGTCCAGGGCCTCGGGTGGGATGCCCAGGCCCGTATCGGTGACCCGGATGGCGATGCAGGTGCCCTGCGCCTCCACGGCCACCGTCACCTTGCCGCCCTCGCGGTTGTACTTGATCGCATTGCTCAGCAGGTTGGTGAGGATGCGGAAGAGGTCGTCGTAGTCGGCATTGAGTACCACCGAACCTGCGGGTAGCCGCGCCGAGACGGAGACGCCATGGGCCGCGGCGGCGTGCTCGTTGGCCTCGACGGCCTCGCGGGCGACACGGCAAAGGTCGACGGGCTCGATGCACCTGGTGGGCAGCGAGTCGGCCTGCGAAAGCTCCAGCAGGTCGCGCACGAGCTGAGCCATTCCGTCCAGGATCATCTCCAGCTTCTCGGGTGTCAGCTTCTGGCCGCTGAGGATGACCTTCAAGAAGCCCTGCACCGCGGCCAGCGGTGACTTGAGCTCATGGGCGACCATGGACATGAACTGCGATTTGGCTCGCTCGAGGTTCATCAGGTCCGTAACGTCGCGAAGTACGGCGGCGGCGCCCACGTCCTGACCGCGGCGGGAGGCGATTGGCACCACGCGGGCCATGTAGATTCTGCCCTCGCGCTGCACCTGGGCCATGAAGCTGCACGCCGTGTCGTCACCCCGGCCCATCACGTCTTTCACAAGCTGCAGGAGGGCCTCATCCGGCACGAACTGCTCCAGCGCGATGGCGTCGTCGCCGCAGTCCCCGGGCAAGAGGGCGGCGCGGGCGGCGGGATTGCTCAGCACCACCGCCCCGTCGCAATTGACGACGAAGACGCCGTCGGCGAGGCTATTGACGATCGCCCGCAGGCGGGACTTGTCCTGATCCAGCTCGAGGAGGCGTGTGTCGGCTTCCCGCCGCAATTCACGCCAACGGATGGCGCGCTGGACGCGGACGATGAGCTCAGGGGGCACGAAGGGCTTGGGGAGATAGTCGAAGGCCCCGCACTTGATGGCCTCGATGGCGGTCTCGATCGTCGCGTGGGCCGTCATGACGATCGGGACCACTTCCAGCTCGGCCTCGGCCAGCTTCCGCAGGACGGTCATGCCGTCGTAGCCGGGCATGACCATGTCGATGAGGGCCACATCGAAGTCGTCGTCGGTGAGCCTTTGAACGGCGTCCATGCCGTCTTCGGCGATGACGGCATCGGCGCCGCAGCTTCGCAGGATGCGGGCGCAGCCCTTGCGCAGGGCGGGCTCGTCGTCCACGATGAGAATGCGGCCCTGGAGCTCGGTGGCGGGCATCAGCTCTCGGCCCCGGTGGCATCCGCCGGCGCCTCGCCCTCCTGTCGGCCTGCACCGTCCAGGAGGCGGAGTATTGTGTTGGTCAGTTCCGCGATGGGAGCGGGCTTGTCGAACCAGGCGTCGGCCTTCATCCACTCCAGGACTTCCTTGGGGTTGCGCTGGAACTCGAAGCCTGTCTCCTGCACCACGGAGGTCAGCAGGATGATGGGTGCGTGGCGGAAGCGGGGATCGCGGCGCAGCGACCTGGCCAGCCGGGCGCCGGAATCCGTGCGCTCCATCATCATGTCCAGCACGAAGGCATCGGGGATCTCCCGGTCGGTGACTTCCAGGGCCTCGTCGCTGCGCTCGGCGGTGACGACGTCGAAGCCCATGCCGGAGAGCATGATGCGGTGCTGCTCCAGGAAGTCCGGGTCGTCGTCGACGATGAGCACCTTGGCCGCCTCGTGGGACTGCTGGGGCGAGGTGTCGGCGGGAATGCTGATGAGCACCTCGGTGCCCTTGCCCGGCCGGCCGTCGATTCGGATCTCGCCCCCGTGGGCCAGGACCACTCCATGGGCCACCGCCAGGCCGAGCCCGGCGCCACGGGTGGGCTTGGAGGTGACGAAGGGCTGGAAGACCCGGGGCAGCAGGTCCGGGTCGATGCCCCGTCCGTTGTCGCGGATCGCCAGCTCAACCTGGCCCTCATCGGCGGAGAGCCGGCTCTCCACGGTGATGACCCCGCCCTCCTCGCAGGCCTCCACGGAGTTTGTGAGTACATTGACGATCACCTGCGCCAATTGCGCGGGGTCGGCCTGGATGGGCGGGAGACCGTCGGAGAAAAGGGGCTGGATGTTCACATCGGCGAAAGCCAGCCGGGGCCGGATCTCGGTGACGGCCTGGTTGGCGATATCGGCGATCTGGGCCCGCTCCCACTGGGGCTCACGCTGGCGGGCGAAGCCCTGCAGGCTGGCCATGACCTGCCGGCAGTGCAGGGCCTCGGCGATCACCGTGGCCACGTCCTCGCGGCGTGTGTCGTCCTCGGTGAAGTTGTCTCTCAGCAATTGGGCGAAGACCACGATATTGCCCAGGGGGTTGCTGATCTCGTGGGCGATGTCCGCGGCCAGTTGCCCCATGGAGGCCAACTGCTGGGCGCGCATGGCCACCTCGCGGGCCTTGGCCAGCTCCTCGCGGCTGCGGGTGAGACGCTCCAGATTTACCTGCAGCTCGTCGATGAGGTACGGCAAACACATCTCCGGCTCGGCCAGGCCCTGGCAGACGGCGATGGCCTTCTCCCGGCAGGTGCGGTAGCCGCAGGCCCCGCAGTTCAGCTCATCCTCGGGCCCGAACTTGTTGGTCCGCGCCAGTACGTCGGCGATCTCCGTCTCCGTGGGCATGCCCAGGCCCGTATCCATGGGTTCGAAGGTCCGGCTCAGGTCGACGCCGGCCACTTCCCTCAGGCCGCGTCCCAGTTGCCGCGCGGTGGTCTGCAGGTGCCTGACATGCTCGGTCACCAGTCCCTTGCGCACCATCGGCGCCATCTCGCAACCGAAGGCCGGGCCGGCGATACAGCCCTCGCACAGCAGGGCGTCCAGGAACTTGGCGGGGAACTGCCCCTCCCGTAGCTCCTGCAGAGCGGCGATGCAGCGGTCGGCACCCTCCACCACGGCGATCGAATCGTCCATCAAGTCCGCGGTGATGGCCGCGGCCTTCAGCAGCCCCCCGGAGACGGGGAACAGGGCGCCGAAGTGGGGCAGGGGCGGGTCCGCCTCGGAGGGGCGCATGCCGGCCATGTCGATCCCCATGCTCTCCAGCAGCTCCTCCAGCTCCGGGAAGGTCATGGCTGCGTCCACGGCTCCGGCTACCGGGGGCTCGCGCAGCTCCGCCTTCTTGGCGATGCACGGGCCGATGAACACCACCCCGGCACCCGGATGGAGCTTCTGCTTCACGGCTCGGCCCTGGGCGATCATGGGTGAGACGATCGGGGCCAGATTGGGGACCAACTCCGGCATGTGCTTCTGCACGTAGGTAACCAGGGCGGGGCAGGGAGTGGAGATCACGGGATGATCGGGGGGGCGTCTGAGCAGGCGGGCATACTGCCGGGCCACCATCTCGGCCCCGAAGCCCACCTCCATCACCACATCGAAGCCCGCGGCTCGAACCGCGGCCACCACCTGGCCCGCCGAGATGTCGGTATACGCCGCGGGATAGCTGGGGGCGAGAATCGCCACCGTCTCGCGCGGACCGTCCAGCAGCTCCCGCACCACCGGCTCGGCGCTCTCCACCTGCTTGGCGTTCTGAGCGCAGACCTTGATGCAATTGCCACACCCGATGCAGCGCTCCTCCAGGACGTAGGCCTGCCCGCCCTGAACGCGAATCGCCTTGGCGGGACAACTGCGCACGCAGTTGAAGCACCTGCGGCACTTGGCCGCAATGGTGGTAACGACGCCGGAAGGACGATCCTCGCGGTCGGACACGATGCCCCCTCGATTCGAGTGCCTACCCTCGGGTCGGTGTGCCGTCCGTCGCAATCGGGTCAAGGACGTCTTGGGGCCTGGAAGTCCTGCCGGAAGCCCGGCCGGCCCGGCTCATGTCATTTTGGAGCGCCGGCGTCACAAGCCCGGGCGGCGCAAGCTCGAGCTTGTGCCGCTTGGGCGAGGAATCTCATTGAATGCCACGGGATTCCTCGAGATGCTCTTGCCGGGAGCGGACGCTCTCGGAATGACACTCCCATGCGAATGTGGACTTGTCGGCCTCGCTTGTATACACCGGAACTACCCTTTCGACGGCCTCGCCGGGGGTTCCTGCACACCGCGGACCTGCCATCTATTCCGCCCCCGCGGCTCGGCTCGGCCGCGGCCCACTGCACCCCGGCCGTGGGCCCGGCCATGCGCCACGCCGTCGCCGTCACAGCATCTGTCCCCTCAGGCCGGCCTCGGCTTCCTCCATAAGCTCCAAAGTCAGTTGCCGGACATCCTCCGGCAGGCGTGCCAACTCGCCCTGGATCAGCCTGCACACCACCGTCTGGGTCTCGGGGGAGGCGTAGTCCATGACGTACTCCTTCAGCGCCAGCAGGGCGTTGGGGGCGCAGCGGTCGGTGGCCACCTGTGGCGAGATGATGCCCTCGACCACGGGGGCCCGGCGCCTCTGGACGTAGCAGGCGGCGCACAAGTTGGGGACAAAGCCCACCTCGGCCATCCGGTAGACCAGGCGTTCCAAGGCTCGCGGGCGGTCGATGGTCAGGTGCCCCGCGGCCTCGGGGTCCCCATCGCCGGTGTACACCCCCGGGTAGCTCTTGGAGCCCACCACCACGCGGGAGACGCCGACACCCACCAGCAAACGGCGCACCTCGGAGCTCGCCGGGGTGCTCAGGACGATGTCCGTGTAGGGGGAGGCCAGGCGCACGACGGCGATGATGTGGGCGAAGTCCCCGTCGGCCACCCGCCGCTCGGGCTCGCGGGAGGCCGGGGCGCCCGGGGCGGGTACCATGCGCTGCAGGGTAAAGGAATGTGCCCTCTGGCCGTAGATGTCCGCCAGGTACCGGCTGTGCTGCAGCAGGGCGATCACGTCGAAGCGCCAGTCGTGGCAGCCCAGGAGTAGTCCGAGGCCCAGGTCTACCACGCCCGCCTCCAGGGCCCGGTCGTGGCAGGTAAGGCGCCGGTCGTAGTCGGCTTTCGGGCCTTCGGGGTGCAATGCGGCATAGGACTGAGGATCGTAGGTCTCCTGGAAGACGTGGTAGGTCCCCAGGGGGCCGGACTGCTGCAGGAGCCGAAGCTCGTCGACACGGAGGGCATCGACATTGATGTCCACCCGCTGCACCTGGCGCAGGCCGGAGCGCACGCCGTAGGCGGCACCGACCATGTCCCGGACGTAGGGCACGCCGCTGCGGTCGTCGCCGAAGACCAGCACCAGGTGACGATGTCCCTCATCGAGAAGAGAGACGATCTCGCGCTGCAGATCGCGGTCTGTGTAGGCGGAGCGTCTCACGCGGGAGTTGGAGCGACGCAGGGGACAGTAGAGGCAGTCATTGACACAACGGTTGGTGGGGCAGACCGGGGCACAGAGACTGATGCGCCGGCCGTAGGCGGTCTCGCGCACTCGCCGAGCCGAGTCCTGGATTTCCTGGCGCAGGTCCTCGTCGGCCACCGCGATGAGTGCGGCGGCGTCTTCCGCGGCAAGGCCCTTCATCTCGCGGGCGCGGTGCAGGATGTCCCGCACCCGACCGGTCTCGGGCGCCGCCTGATCGTCAAGCAGCGCCCGCACGAACGAGGGATCGCAGATGCTCCGGGCCGTCTGCTCGATGCGTTCGCGGGACCACTCCGATGAGCCGGAACCCGTGGGGGCCATGCTCTCACCTCTCCTGTGCACACCCACCTCACAGCGACTGTTCGCCTATCAAGGGTCGTAGGCCCCGGACCGGGCTTTGGCCCGGGGCCCTCATGGGTTACACCTTGTGCAGTTCGGCCGGCGGGGCCCACATCCTTCCTCCGGCGGGCCGAGTATGCTTTCCAGGCCGCCGCCTTCCGACCCACCGGCGGTACGCCGCCGCCGTCGCCGTCACCCACCCCCCGCCCCCCACGCCGCACCCCCATACAGGGAGGGCGGGGCGTGAGGCATCGTCGGCCGTTCAGCCCTGCTCCACCTGCACCGCCCGCTTGGTGCGCGGGGTATAGTCGGTGTGCAGCAGGTGATGGGACTTCTCGCTTAACGGCTCGCCCAGGAACTTCTCGTAGATCGCCTTGATCGACGGGTTCTCGTGCGACCTGCGGATGGGCATCTCGCGGTCGGCCTGGTAGATGGCATCGGCCCGAGCGTTCCGGATCTCGGGAGAGGTGGGGACAGGCTGACCGCCACCTCCGAGACACCCGCCGGGACAGGCCATGATTTCGATGAAGTGATAGTCCGCCTCTCCGGCGGACACCCTGTCCAGTACCTTGGCGGCGTTGGCGAGCCCGTGGGCGATGGCGGCCTTCAGCTCGAGGTCACCGGCCTTGACGGTGGCCTCGCGCACCCCGTCCATTCCGCGCACGGCCGTGATATCCACATTGCCCAGCCGCTCGCCGGTAATGACCTCGCAGGCCGTGCGCAGGGCGGCCTCCATGACGCCGCCGGTGGCGCCGAAGATCACCGCGGCGCCGGTGGATTCGCCCAGCGGGTCGTCGTAGTCGCTGTCGGGCAGCTCGGTGAACTGGATGCCCATCTCCCGGATCATCCGGGCCAGCTCGCGGGTGGTGAGGACGAAGTCCACGTCCTGATAGCCCGAGTCGTTCATCTCGGGCCTGGCGGCCTCGTACTTCTTGGCCGTGCACGGCATGATCGAGACACTCACGATCTTCGCGGGATCGATGCCCGCCTGCTCGGCATAGTAGGTCTTGACCACCGCCCCGAACATCTGCTGGGGCGATTTGCAGGAGGACACATTGGGCAGAAGCTCGGGGTAGAAGTGCTCGATGAACTTGATCCAGCCCGGGCTGCAGGAGGTGAGCTGCGGCAGCACGCCTCCTTCTGTGACGCGATGGATCAGCTCATGGCCTTCCTCCATGATGGTGAGGTCGGCGGTGAAGTCGGTGTCGAACACGGCGTCGAAGCCCAGGGCGCGCAGGGCGCTGGTGAGCTTGCCGGTGACGATCTCTCCCGGTGGCATGCCCAGCGCCTCTCCCAGCGCGATGCGGACCGCCGGAGCCGTCTGCACGACCACATGCTTGTCCGGATCCTCCAGGGCGGCCCACACCTGCGGGATGTGGGTCTTTTCGGTGAGTGCCCCGGTGGGACAGCGGTTGATGCACTGGCCGCAATTGACGCACAGCGCATTGCCCAGTGGGGTATCGAAGGGGGCGCCGACGATGCTCTCATAGCCGCGGCCCTTGATGCGAAGTCCTGACACGCCCTGGATCTCGTCGCAGGTCTGAATGCAACGGCGGCACAGGATGCACTTGTCCGGGTCGCGGACCACCGCGAGACTGGAATCGTCCATCAGGCGTCCGGGCGGGTCCACGCGCACCCGCACCTCCCTGATCCCCAGGTCCTCGGCGAGGGCCTGCAGCTCGCAGGTGCCGTTGCGCACGCAGGAGGTGCAGTCCGACGGGTGGTCGGAAAGCAGCAGCTCCACCACCGACCGGCGTGCCTTGCGCACCGCGGCCGAGTGGGTCTGGACTTTCATCCCCTCGCGCACGGGGAAGGAGCATGAGGGCTGCAGGACTCGCTCGCCCTCGATCTCCACCAGGCATACCCGGCAGGCGCCCATGGGGGGCAGGTCCGGGTGGTAGCAGAGGGTGGGGATCTTGATGCCCGCGCTCTTGGCGACCTCGAGGACGGTCTGGCCGGAGCTGGCGGGGAGCGTCTCGCCGTTGATCTCTATGGTGAACTCAGACATTGCCTTGTTCCTCCTGGCTGGGTAGGGCTGGGTGCGGAAGGCTAAGGCTAGAGCGTCTGTCGCTGCTGGGAGCGCGCGCATCCTGCCTGCACCGGTCGTTGGGGAGCGGGTGGGGCGGGCTTTCCAGCCCGCCAGCCGGTCCCGCCCGGCGGGACCGGCGTCCGCCTCAAGCACTCGACTTCGCTCCGACGTCGGTAAGGTGAAAGTGCGCTCTGCTCGGCCCCTGATGACGTCTAGCGCCAGGCGCAGGTCCCCACGGCCCGGCGGGCCGGAAAGCCCGCCATAGGCGGCTGGGGGCGGCTCTACCTCCGCACCCCTAGCCCTCCTCCTGCAGCACTACGTAGTCGCAATGCAGACACCTGGCGGCCTCGCGGCAGGCAACGGGCACCGAGTAGCCCTGCTCCACCTCGGAAAAGCCGCTGCGACGATAGGCGTCGGGAATCCTGGGCACCTCGGCAACGGGCTTCTCTTCGTCGGCGGTCTCCTCCAAGGCGAGCAGCACCTCGGCCGAGACTCTGGTCTTGGCTCTCTTCCGCGGGGCCTCCAGGGGCTCGCCGGAGAGGAAGCCATGGATCGCCCTGGCCGCCCGATGACCGTCGGCGATGGCATCCACCACGGTCATGGCGCCGTCGGTGGCATCGCCGCCGGCGAAGACATTGGCCCTGGTGGTGGTCAGGGTGTGCGGGTCGGCGCAGATCTTGCCGCGGCTGGTCTCCACACACACGCAGGACTCATCCAGGCCCTGGCCGATGGCGCTGATGACGGTGTCCACGTCGAGGGTGAAGCTGACCCCCTCGGCCGGCTCCGGCCGGCGCCGACCGCTCTTGTCCCACTCGCCGAGCTGCATCTGCTGACACACCAGCCCGGCAACCTTGCCCTCCGAACAGACGACCTCGGCGGGAGCGGCCAGGAAGTGGAAGATGATGCCCTCGTGCTCGGCCTCCCGGATCTCCTCGGGATGGGCGGGCATCTCGTCCCGGGTGCGGCGGTACACCAGGTGTACCTCCTCGGCCCCCAGGCGCAGGGCGGAGCGGGCCGAGTCGATGGCCGTATCACCGCCACCGATAACGCCCACGCGCTTGCCCAGCTCGGGCCGCTTGTTCTCGGCCATATCGCGCAGGAACTGCACCGAGTCCAGCACTCCGGTGGCATCGGCGCCCGGACAGTCCAGCGGTACCCCCTTCTGGCAGCCGATGGCCAGGAAGATGGCCTCATAGCCCTCGGCCTCCAGCTTCTCCACGGTGAAGTCGCGGCCAAAGGCCACTCCGGTCTTCAGATCGACACCCAGGTCGACGATGTCCTGGATCTCGCGGAGCAAGACATCCTTGGGCAGGCGGTAGTCGGGGATGCCGTAGGCCATCATGCCGCCCGGCATCGAGGACTTCTCGAACACGGTGACCTCGTAGCCCTTGCGGACCAGGTCATAGGCGGCGGTGAGGCCGGCGGGACCGGCTCCGATGACGGCCACCTTCTGGTGCCTGGCCGGAGCCAGCTCCGGCTGCCACGTAGTGCTCCGGTGGTCGGCCGCCGCGCGCTTGAGCAGGCGGATAGACACCGAGTCATCGAGCTGACTGCGGCGGCAACTGGCCTCGCAGTACGCCGTGCACACCCGGCCGCACACCGAGGGGAAGGGATTGGTGTCGCGGATCACCGCATAGGCGTCGTCCAGACGGCCCTCGGCGATCAGGCTCACGTACAGCGGCACATCCACACCCGCCGGACAGGCGTGCTCGCACGGGGCCTTCATCATCTCGCTGCAGGATACCGCCCGGCAGTGCTTGTCGCGGATATGCTCCTCGTACTCGTCGCGGAAGTAGCGGATCGTGCTCAGGACCGGGTTGGGCGCGGTCTGCCCCAGGCCACACAGGGCCGTGACCTTGATCTGGTTGCCCAGGTCCTCCAGCAGCTCGATGTCGCCCTCCTTGCCCTCCCCGGCGCAGATGCGCTCCAAGATCTCCAGCATCCGCTTGGTGCCGATGCGGCAGGGCGCGCACTTGCCGCAGGATTCATCCTGCACGAAGTCCAGGAAGAACCGGGCCAGGTCCACCATGCAGGTGCTGTCGTCCATCACGATCAGCCCGCCGGAACCCATGATCGACCCGAGCTGTTTGAGGCTCTCGTAGTCCACCTTCGTGTTGAGAAACTCCCTGGGGATGCAGCCGCCCGAGGGGCCGCCGGTCTGGGCCGCTTTGAACTTCCGGTCATTGCGGATGCCGCCACCGATCTCGAAGATGATGGTCCCCAGCGTGGTGCCCATCGGCACCTCGACGAGACCGGTGTTGTTCACATGGCCCGCCAGGGCGAAGACCTTGGTGCCCTTGGATGTCTCGGTGCCGATGGAGGAGAACCACTCGGCTCCGTGGAGGATGATGGGGGCGATATTGGCGTAGGTCTCGACGTTGTTCAGCAACGTGGGCTTGTTCCACAGCCCCTCATTGGCGGGGAACGGCGGCCGGGGCCTGGGCTCGCCACGCTTGCCCTCGATGGAGGCCATCAGGGCGGTCTCCTCGCCGCAGACGAAGGCACCGGCACCCATACGCAGCTCGATATCGAAGCTGAAGCCCGAGCTGAAGATATCCTCCCCCAACAGACCGAAGTCCCTGGCCTGAGCCAGAGCACCCGAGAGCCTCTCGATGGCCAGCGGGTATTCGGCGCGGATGTAGATGTATCCCTTATTGGCGCCCACGGCATATCCGGCGACGGTCATGGCCTCGATGACGCTGTGGGGGTCTCCCTCCAGGACGCTGCGGTCCATGAAGGCACCCGGGTCTCCCTCGTCCGCATTGCAGACCACGTACTTGGGCGACCCGGTGGCTTTGGCGGTCAGCTCCCACTTGAGCCCCGTGGGGAAGCCACCTCCGCCGCGTCCGCGCAGTCCGGAGGCCTTGATCTGGGCGACGACCTCCTCGGGCTTCATCTCCGTGAGGACCTTGGCCAGGGCCTCATAGCCGTCGCGGGCGATGTACTCCTCGATATTGCCCGGGTCGATCTCGCCGCAGTTGCGCAGGACGATCTTCTTCTGCAGGTTGAAGAAGGGGATCTTGTCCATGCTCAGGACGGGTGCTTCGTCCTCGGGGGCTACGTACATCAGCCGCTCGACGGGCCGCCCCTTTAGCAGGTGCTCGGAGACGATGAGCGCTCCGTCCTCCGGGGTGAGCTTCTGGTAGAACACCCCTTCGGGGTAGATGACCGCCACGGGCCCCAGGTCGCAGGAGCCCATACAGCCGGTGCGGACGACTTTCACCTCATTGGCCAGGCCGTTTTCGGCAATCGCCTGCTCGATTGACTCGGCCACCGACTGGGAGCCCGAGGACACACAGCTCGCCCCCGCGCAGACCAGTACATGTGATCGGAAGGTAGGCATCTGTGTTTCTCCCTCTTTCGCTGGAGCGTTGGCAAGATGCTGCAGGGCGAGGCCGGGAAGCCCGGCCCTAGAAGTCCGGCCGAGAACCTCGCCTTCGCCGGGAATGTCATTCTGAGAGCGTCCGCTCCCGGAGGGAGCAGCTCGAGGAATCTCTTGGGATATCCGGAGATCCTTCGCTATCTCGCTGCGCGAGATTGACGCTCAGGATGACATTTCCACGGCAGGCCCGGCTTTTCGGCCGGGCCTATAGGCTCTCGCCGGAGCATTGCGCGGGTGCTACTCGTACTTTTCCAGGATCTCGGCAACCTTGCTGGGCTTCATGCGCTCGTAGATGTCCTCGCCGATGGTCATCACCGGAGCCAGGCCGCAGGCGCCGATGCAGCGGACCACATCGAGGCTGAAGCGCATGTCCTCGCTGGTCTCCCCCACGCCGCAGCCCGCGTGCTTCTCCACAGCCTCCAGGACTCTCTTGCCCCCGCGGACGTAGCAGGCGGTGCCCTGGCAGACCTTGATAATGTGCCGGCCGCGCGGGACCGTGGTGAAGAAGCTATAGAAGCTCACCACACCCTCCACCGTCCCCGCCGGAAGGTCCAGTTTGTCCGCCACGTACTCCTGCACCGGCTGGGGCAGGTAACCGATCTCTCCCTGCACCGCATGCAGAATCTCGATGAGAGAGTCGGCCTCCGCCCCCTTTGCCTGCACGATGGCGTCGATCTTCGGGAACGCCTCCGAGCCGATGACGTCTGTCGCCATGTCTACTGCACCTCCTGGCCGGTCACCACGGCGTACTCAGAAACCACGTGGCCGTTGACGATGTGATCGGCGACGATGCGCCGCATCACGGCCGGCGTGACGCGCCCGTAGGTTACGGGAGCATGGCCCTCGGTGTAGACGTCCACCATGGGCTCGCGGTCGCACAGCCCCTTGCAGCCCGTCTGCGACACCGTCACATCGCCCAGACCTCGTTGATCCAGCTCCTCGAGCAGGGCGCCCATGACCTCCCTGGCGCCGGCGGCGATGCCGCACGTCCCCATGGCCACCACCACGCGCGCGGTGCCCTCGCGGTCGCGGACGGCCAATGCCGCCTTGGCACGCTCGCGCAGAGCCTGTAGTTCCTCTCGCGTCTTCACGATTGCTGTGCCCCCTTACGGGATGCTGGGTTCTGGCTCCGCACGGGGCGGAGTCGGGATGCGCTGTCTTGGTTCACTGTCTTGTCTGCAGAGCCGATCAGCCCGATTGCCGCGCCGACAGCCCCGCGTCGTTGTAGGGCGAGGGCCCCTGCCCCGCCGGTGTCGCCGTGGCCGTCCCAAAGGCCCGGCCGGAAAGCTCACGTTCACGTGCGAATGTCATTCTGAGAGCGTCCGCTCCCAGAGGGAGCAGCTCGAGGAATCTCCCGGCATATGGCGAGATCCTTCGCTATCTCGCTGCGCGAGATTGGCGCTCAGGATGACCTCTTGACGGCGGAACCGGCTCTTCGGCCGAACCTATACGGCGCGTCCCCACGCCTACGCCCTGCTCCCCAGCTCCCGCAGCTCCTCATCCACCAGCCTCCTGATCCACTGCAGGACCATGGCGTTGCAGATCGGGACACCCCCCAATTCCTGCTGGATCTCCGCGGTGTCCAGCTCGAAGGTCCTGCCGTCCACCTGGTGGGCGTAGTGCAACACGACCGAGCCCCCCTCGCAGGCTAAGGCCTGGATGACCGCGCCCATGTCGCCCAACGGGGGGCGGTCGAGGTGCGAGAGCTTCAGCGTCGCCTCGACGACGGTGCCTTGCCCGGGCACCGAATGCACGGTGAGAGAGCCTTCGCAGCGCTCGCAGGTGGCCTTCATCAGCGACAGCCCCATACCGATGCGGCGGGTGGTGCGGGTGGAGTAGAAGGGGTCCGTCACCCTGGCCACAGTGGCCGCATCCATGCCCGGGCCATCGTCACGGATGGCGACCCGAAGCCAGTCGGTAGCGGTGTCCTCGATGATCTCAAGGTCCACGACCGCGGCCCCCGCTTCCACGGAGTTCCGGGCCACGTCCAGGATGTGCAGGGATACCTCGCGCATAGCTGGGTACCGTTGGCCCGGTGCGGCCCCACGGGTCGGCCTCTTACGAGGCGGAACGTGCAGCCCCTGACTCGCCCCGGTCTGGAGGGTCCGGCCGAAAAGCCCGGCCGGCCCGGTTTCTGTCGTTCTGGAGCGTCGGCGTCGCAAGCTCGAGCTTGCGCCGCTTGGGCGAAGAATCCCGCTGAATGCCGGGAGATTCCTCGAGCTGCTCTTTTCTAAAGCGGGCGCTCTCAGAATGACATTCCCGGCGAATGCGGGGTTTTCGGCCGCACCTCTATCCGACGCTCCTGACTTCCTCCGCCAGCCTCCGTCCCCACTGAGCGGCATCCACCGGTGCTTCGGCCAGGTCCCGGGAGATGTAGGTCACCGCCCTGCCGATGTCCGCCAGACAGTGGGCGTCTCCGGCCGTCAGCAGCGGTCTGCCGACCAGGTCCGGATAGCGTGCGAGGGCCGCCTGTACCGAGAGGCCCGCCGAGATCTCGAAGGCCTCCACCTGCAGCTTCGGCGGAACGAAGCCCAGGATGCGGAGCAGGCCGTTGGCCGAGCGGTCCACATGGGAGGCGATGCTCATCCCTCCCAGCTCGTGGGTGAGGCCGGCCACCCTCTCCACGGGAAGGTCCGTGGCGGTGACCAGGAGCCTGTCGTCGATACCGATGCTCTCTCCCCACTCGTCCACCAGGATCTGGCGGCCGAAGAGGTCGGCCCTGTTCTTGAGCGGCGGCAGATGCTGGGAGACGATGCGGTCCATCTCCATGGCCGCGGCGACACTGTCAAAGAGCGCGAGGAGGTGCACGTTCTCGGCGGATTCCACCTCGAGTCCCACGAAGACGCGGACTTCGAAAGCGGGGGCGGCCTCCACGAAGGCCCAGGCGTTGCGGGCGCAGCAGTGGTCCACGATGCCGACCACTCCGATGCCGCGACGCTCGGCGGTGAGCAGCACCTGCGGCGGCAGCATCTCCTCGGCGCCGCAGGGCGACAGCGTACTGTGAATGTGCAGGTCGATGGCGACCTTCGCGTCCATTGCCGCCTCCCGGCCGTGCGGATCACCGGCGCGGCCTAGCGGATGCCCAGCTCGTACAGCCGCCCGGATACCTGGTAGGCGGACTGCTCGGTGGTGAGCAGGCCGACGCCCTCCTCCTCGGCCCGGGCGATGGTGTCCTCGTCGGGCTCAAACCCGGAGGCCACGATGATGGCGGCCATGTCGTTGAGCGTCGCGACGGCCACCACATTGGAGTGGGTCTGGATCGTGACCCAGACCCATCCCGGCTTGCCCTCGGCCATCACGAAGCTGAGCAGGTCGGAGGCCAGGGCGCCGAGGATCGGGCTCTCCCCACGGCTCCCCGGCACCAGAGGGTGCAATGACAGGGCCTGCGATGCGGCCTCGAGGGTGATCTGCGGGCTGCTAGTCATCGGGGTTGCCTCCCCGGAGGAATGTCAAGGTCAGCGTGACGCCCTGGCCCTTAGCGCTCTGTATCGCGAAGTCGTCCACCTGGGCCTTGATATTGGGAAGCCCCATGCCGGCGCCAAAGCCCAGGGAGCGGGCCTCCTCCCCGGCCGAGGACCAGCCGGGCGTCATCGCAAGCTCGATGTTCTCGATCCCCGGCCCCTGATCGACGATGCAGACCTCCACACGGGTGGGGTACACATCCACCTGCACGTAGCCGGAGCGCGCGTGCAAGACGACGTTCATCTCCGCCTCATAGCACGCCACGCTGATGCGCTGGATGACCTCGGCCTCGACTCCGGCGTCGCCCAGGGCCCTCTTGACGGAAGTCGAGGCCCGTCCACCCAGGAAGTAGGCCTTGCCCAGGATGGGGAATTCGTGGTGGGAGATGGGCGCCTCATCCATGGCGATCGCAGACCCCGCAAAGCGAGTGAGTGGCGCGCAAGAAAGTGGGGCGGTTGACCGGCTGTTCCACCGACGGCCTCCGCGGCTTCGCGGCGACCATCGACGGCGTCTCTACCTAACGGCCAGCTACGGGATCGCCGATTCTCCGGGACGGCGGCCTATAGGTGCGGCCGGAAAGTCCACCTTCGCCCAGAGTGTCATTCTGAGAGCGTCCGCTCCCGGAGGGAGCAGCTCGAGGAATCTCCCGGC
>CAYRFY010000070.1:0-8192 GCA_964423635.1 uncultured Armatimonadia bacterium
CGCAGGGCCTTCTGCTGTGACCTCACCTGGCCCTGGCTGGTGGCGGTGGCGGCCAGGCTGGGGCTGGGGGATGTGGCCGACCGGTATCTTTTTGATGTCGGTGTCAGCGAGCACCTCAAGCCCAACGGCATGTTCGCGCTTAACTGCTGCGCGAGCTTTCAGACACTGGCGGACAAGCGCCGGGCGTTTCAGTTCTCCGCAGGGCCTCGACATGGTGCCATCTTCTGGTGCCCCACCAGCCAGCGCGGCCGCGAGCTGTACTTCCAGTTCATCCAGGCGCCGGGTGGCGTACTTTACGCCATGACCGAGATGCTCTTGCAGAGCCATGGAGACATCATACGGGTCTTCCCGGCGGTGCCGGGGCGGATGGGAGATTGTGCGTTCACCGATCTGCTGGCCCAGGGCGGGTTCGAAGTCTCGGCGCGGATGAAGGACGGCCGGGTGCAATATGTCTCCGTCAGGAGCCTCAAAGGCAACGATTGTCGTCTGCGCCTGCCGGAGAGGCGCACGTGGTGGCTATCCACCGGGGAGCCCGAGTCGGTGGCGACCACGGGCCGCGAGCTGAGCTTCGCCACCGAGCCCGGGAAGACGTACGTGATTGCTCCGGGCCCGCGGCGTGGCGAGGTGGATACCTCGCTGAAGCCGGGCGTCAAACCGGGGGTCAAACGCTACTGGGACAAGTACGATCAGGAGATCTGGCTGGGCAAGCTCGGTGACAACACCTGGCGTGGCGAGCAGGGGCTCGAAGGTGAGGAGGGGTAGGGGAGAGGCGGCCGCCCGGCTCCCGGGCGGCCCTATTGCTCCGGCGGTGCCGGTCCCAGCGCCTTCAGCCCCGCCGGCAACTGGTTGTACAGCGCCTGCAGCCGCCCTCGGCAGACCGGGTCCTTGCCGTATGTCCGCAGCCCGCGGAGCACGTCGGCCTTCTCCGCCTCCTCGAAGTCCAGGCGGTTGGCCAGCAGCGGCGCCGGGGCGTCTGCCGGCCGCACGATCTGCGCATGGGCCTCCAGGTGCAGGTACCGCTGCATCAGACGGCACAGCTTGGGCAGGGTGAGCTGCTCGGGGCTCAGCGGGGCGGTGTGGCAGTGCAGCAAGAAGGCCATCTTGTCCAGGCCAAGGGCGTGCTTGGTGTGGCCGCACTGCGGCTCGGGGGCTCCCTCATCCACGACGACCAGGCTGATCTGTCTGTCCTTGCTGAAGGGCAGGGGCACGTTCACCGCCGCAGCGCCGCCCTCCGGCGCGCCGTCCCAGCCCAGACGTGGAGCCCCCTCGGGCACGGGCACCGTGAACACCTCAACCCTCTGCGGACCCAGCACCTCCAGCAGCGTCCTGCGGCTGGAAGCCCGCGAGAGCAGGGCCTCCATGCGCATCTCGAAGCCCTCCGGGAACAGCTCCGGGTCCACCGCTCGGGCGATGCCGGGGCCGAACTGCTGGGCGGGTACCAGGAGGTCCGCCGTGCTGCAGGTGATGATCGCGGGGCAGGTCACCTCATCCATCCTGGCAATCGGCGAGCAGGCCATCCACACGTCGGAGTCGTAGTCCGTGCCGCAGAGCGCCGAGGCGAACTCCCCCAGGGGGGTGACCACATTGAGTACCGGCATGTTCATATGGTCCTGGCTCTCCGGCTGTGCGGAGGCCAAAGCCCGGTTGTGCATCAGGTACGCCACATTGTAGCCCACGTTCACCGGCGGCACGTCCGGTGCGCAGCAGGACAGCGGGAAGCTCTCCGCCGCAAGGAGCAGGGTCATGTAACCCCCGGCGCTGCCCCCAAGCACGATGACTTTGGTATCGTCGATGAAGGGCAGTGCCCGCACGCGGTGCAGGATGGCGACGTCCAGGTTCTCCCCGCGCACCAGGGGGTTACTGGGCTCCCCGTGAGGGGTGCAGACCACCACACCATTGGCGATGAAGCCCTCACCGCTTCCTCTTTCGGCCTCGTAGCCCGCCACATGCACCAGCGGCGCCCCAGTGACGCCGTCGGTCTTCAGGCGCTCGGGCAGGTACAGCTTCGCTTCGCCCGCCACCGCCTCCCCGTGGATGTCCGGGTATTGCAGCTCGCAGATCACCTCCACCCCGCCCTTAACCTCTTCGGCGGAGATAGCCTGCAGGCCGCAGCGGCCCTCGGTCTGCAGCAATTCCGCCACCCACCGGGTCGATTCGGGCAGCGCAAAGCCCCGGGGCTCATCGGCCATGCAGATCACCACACTCGGAGTATTGAGACAAATCGCGGCCAGGCACGCGATGACGGCCACTATCCGTGTCATAGGCGTCCTCGAGGAGAGTCGGCGAGTTTGCGGGTCTGAGGTCGCGAGTCAACGGCGACGGCACGTCGGAGGCAACCGCGGGAAGGAACATTCCCCGGATCACTCGCCGCGGCCTTCCAACGCGGGCCGCCGCAGGCCACATGCATTCGCATCATGTCTCACAGCCAGTGGCGGCATCCACCACCGCGATTGCGGAGGTCACCACCCGTCGGCGTCGAACCGTGGTCTCAAGCTTGCTTCCTCGAGGTGACCTTCGCCATGAACGTTATCGTCATCGTCGCCGACACCTGTCGCGCCGATCACCTGGGCTGCTACGGCAATGAGTGGATGCACACCGAGAGCCTGGACGCCCTGGCCGCGCAGTCGATGGTCTTCACAAGCACCTACACCGCCTCGTTTCCCACCATCCCCCACCGCTGCGACTGCTTCACAGGTCGCTACGGGTTCCCGTTCTACGGCTGGGGGCCGCTGCCCAAGGACTATCCGTCGCTGGCGGAGGTGCTGAGCAGGGCCGGATTCGTGACCCAGCTCATCCACGACACCCCTCACCTGCGCCGGGGCACGTATGACTACGACAGGGGCTTTTCGGGGAGCAGGTGGAACCGGGGCCAGGAAAGCGACTGTGAGTTCACTCGGGCCAACGATACGCCGGCTCCCGAATGCTCGCCGGAGAAGAACCGGGGCGAGAGCCGGGCCGTTATCAACCACGCCTCGCAGCGCCTGGACCATCCGGGCGAGGCGGGGCATCACAGCATGCGCACCGCGACCGATGTTTGCCGCTGGCTGGAGCACAACTACCGGGCCGACAGGTTCTTCCTCTGGGTCGACCTATTCGATCCCCACGAGCCGTGGGATCCGCCACAGTGGTATGTCGACCTCTACTTCCCCGGAGGCTTCGAGGGCGAGAAGGTGCGCAACCCGCGCTATGGGGCGACGGACTATCTCACCGAGGAAGAGCTGCAATGGGCCCATGCCGCCTACTGCGGGGAGCTGACCCTGGTGGATCGCGCCATTGGTATCATGCTGCGCAAGGTCGCCGACATGGGCCTATTGGAGGACACCGCGATCGTCTTCACCTCAGACCACGGCTTTTTGCACGGCGAGCACGGGAAGATCGGCAAGCACACACTGGACGGCGAGCCGTGGCAACTGTACGAGGAGATCGCCAGGGTGCCGTTGATGATCCGCCTGCCGGATGGGCCGAGAGATGTGCACAAGGACCTTCTCGTGCAGCCGGTGGACCTGCGACCCACGATCCTGGAGCTTTGCGGCGTGGAGGACGACACGCCGCTACACGGCAAGAGTCTGGGGAGGGTTTTGGATGGTCACGATGTGCGCCTGCGGGAGATGGCGCTGAGCTCCGGTTGCGTGGTGGACCGCAGCAAGCTCAGCTCACGGCTGACGATCACTCAGGAAGACGGCTGGTCGCTGATCGTGGGCCGATCTCAGGACCCCATCGAGCTGTACGACCTCAATAACGACCCGCACCAGCAGCACAACGTCTACGAGGACAACCAGTTCATGGCCCTGGAGCTACTGGCCATGTTCCGAGCTTTCCTGATGTACGTGGGCGCGGGGGACGACGTGGTGGGGCAGTGGAAGTGACCGACACAGTCGGTTCTGTGTCGATGCCCGGTGTGAGTCCGATACGGGGCGCTCAGGGCCGCACCAGATATGGGGTCCAGGGGACTGGTCCCCTGGCGGGGTGCGGGGCAGAGCCCCGCGAAGTTGGCCCTGTGGCTTTGCCGTGCCCGTCGTCGTCGGTCGGGTGTCCACACCCCTCACCCCCCGATCCGCCCTACCACCGTACCTGCCTCCCTCACGGTCACCTCCGCCGTCGCCGTCCCCTGCCAGCTCCCGTCTTCTTGGCGCTCCAGATGGGCGATCACCGGGATGGTGAAGCTGTCGCCCGCCTGCACATCGCAGATGATGAACTGGGCGCCCGCACCCATGCCGGCTGTGCTGTCCACCGTGTAGCGCAGCGGCTGGCCGAAGTCCGTGCGCACGATACGGGTTGAGAACCCCTCGCCCTCCACGCGCTTGCCGCTGAAGAACTGCGTCCCCGTCACGCTGTCGCTGCGGGCATATTCGTGGGCCAGGAGACTGTCGAACTGCGTCTCACTCACCGGCTCGTCATCCAAAATGCCGGTGCCCAGGATCAGCGAGGGGCTCTCCAGGCGGATGAGGCTGCCCTCGGCCGTCTGTTGCACCTCGGCGATGCGGTGCGCCGTATTGCGGCTGTAGGCGGGGTTGCTCAAGTAGATCACCTGTCCTGTGAGGCGACCGTCCACGGGCAGCTTCGCCGCGGTGTGGATAACGGCCCGCTCCACATCGACCGCGCTCAGGGCGCCCTCGTAGGCCGCTGTGGCGCAGGTGACCTCGAGACTGTCCAGAGCCAGTCGGCTGCTCCCCACAAGGTCCACGGCGACGGGAAGCTCGCCCTGGAGCCGCACATGGCCAAAGCACCCCTGCAGGGTCAGGCTGGTGTCGTCCACTGAGAAGACGCGGTTCTCGCCGTTGTCGGCGGCGCCGGCGATGAGGTCGCGCACGCCGGATTGGAGCGTCACGGCAAGACCGGCCGGGCCGACGGCGCCCTCCTTGCCATCGCAGTTCAGTCGGCGCGCCGAGGTGATGAAGGGCTTCGCTTCGCTCTCAGTCTCCCCGGTGGTCAGCCACAGATCGGTGACTCCAAACCAGTAGTTCCCTGTGCCGTCGTCGGCCACAAGGCGCAGGGCGGCGCTGTGCTCGCCGGCGGCGAGGTTCACCTTCCCCAGCTTCGCCGTGGGTGTCTTGGCCGTGGCCGCGGCGGTTCCGGTGAGCACGTCGCCCACCGGCGAACCGTCGATCAGAAGCTGTGCCTTGCCGTACGAGGGAGAGGTGTAGTGCTGAAGCTCGACTCCGTACTCCGCGGCCTGAGACAGCTCGAACGTCCAGCGCAACTCGTCGTCGGCCTTTGCCGCCTTGAATAGCAGAGTGCCGAGGTTGGCCAGGTACTTGATCTCGCCGCCGGTGACAAGGCACTTCGCCGCGATCTGCCCCGAGTCGATTCGCACGCCCTCCCGCCGCTCGGCATAGGGCTCCAGCACACCGATGAAGGTACTCTGCAGGTCCGGCTCGCCGCTGCGCCGGGCGATGGCGTAGCGGGCCTTCTGGTACGCCGGGTAGAGCCCCGGGGCCCAGGCGGTGATGACTTCCGTGCCCGGCTGGCCGAGCATGGTCAGGCGCAGGAAGGAGTCATCTTCCGGAAGCCTCCAGGTCGCCTGCCAGTTGCCCTCGGTCCGCCCTCGCTGTGGCTCCATCAGAAAGCCCAGGCCATTGCCCGGCGGCGGGTTCCAGTAGGGAGCATTCGGGTGCCCCTCCATGTCCCCGTCATTGAGCTGCAATGCGCCCCATTTGACCTCCGGCCCGGCCAGCGAGCCTTCCTCGGGCTGTCCCAGCTCCACGCCGGCGAACTGCGCCTCCTCGCTGAGGGCGTGGAGCAGATAGTCGTGCTGCCGGCCGCCGCCGACGCGGAAGATGTCCACCAGGTACTGCTCGGGCCCCTCACCCACCAGCGCCAGGAGACGCCGGTAGGTGCCAACGCCCTGCTGGGCGTAGCAGGCCTCGGCCGCGACATCGGTGAGCTTGAGCCCCGGCAGGTCCGCCAGGGCGTACATGCTGCCACCGGTGCCGCTCCCCTTCTGCCCCTGGGGCATCTCGTCCACCATGACCAGATTGTGCGAGGCCGTCTGCTTGGCCCAGCCCACCTGCGTGTGGGTGCTGCCCAGGCTGTAGCCGATATCGTAGGTGAGCTCGTAGCCCAGAGCGGTGTAGTTCAGGTTCAGATCGTCCAGGTGGCCGTGGTTCAAGGTGGGCCCGAACCGCACCAGAGCCGCCTGGGCCTGGGGCCCCTCGCCGGAGCGCAGCATCGTGAAGCCCTTCTGGCCGAAGAAGTCGCACCGCCTGATCTTGCGCTCCAGGATCGGGTCCAGGGCCACCGGCTCTTCTCCCAGCATCTCACCGTGGAACACCGCCCAGGGCAGTTCCAGCCGGGAGCGCAGAGTCCACGGGGCCTCGGCCCCATTGAGGTACCAGAGCAAAGAGGCGAAGCGGGCCCTGTCTGCGGGGTCCGAGCACCGGGAGTACAGGCGCTGGGCCATCCGGTTGTCGAAGTCCGAGTACAGCGTGGGCGGCATGAAGCTGCGGTACAGATCCGGCGAGGAATCCCCGAACCGCGGCTCCTTGCCGGCGCAGTTGAACCCCAGTTGCGGCAGCACATAGAAGCTTTGGAACTGCGGGTCATCATGCAGGTTGATGCCCTGTGGGTACTTGTCGCTGCGCCAGTTCAGCAGCGGCTCGGCGAAGGTGAGGTACAAATTGTTGGTGTGGTTCGAGTAGCCTGTGGAGGTCTCGAAGTACTTCCCATCGCGGTCGACATTGTTGCGCACGAAGCTCAGGATCCCATAGGGGCCGTCGTAGGCCCAGTCAATGTACCAGGGGATCCCCAGGCAGCAGCCCACCGCCAGCGCCCCGCGGACGTAGTCCGCCTCCCCGTTGTGCAGCCGCCCCTTCAGTGACTCCTCGTAACAGTACGTGCCACCGTTTTGCAGCAGGTTCATCTCGATGTTCTGGCGTCTGCTGAGACCCTCCCGCACCGAGGGCCTGTCCATGGCCGGGCTATGGAAGCACTGATCGTACCAGTCCACGAAATGCACCAGCACCCGGGCCACCTGGTACCAGGGCCGGGCGAAGCGCTCGCTGGGAGGATCGCTGGGATAGTCCCAGGAGCCCGCATCGCACGAGGGGTAGATGTCCGCCAGGAGGTCCAGAATGAACGCGGCCTTCTCGGCGTACTTGCCCTCCCCCGTGATGGTGTAGGCCAAGACGAGATTGGACAGTGCCTTGAACTGCAAAGTCTCGGTGACCCACGCATTGTACGAGCCCACGAAGTAGTGGACGCGGCCATCGGGACCCTTGTACCCGGTGCCGTCGTCCGGATGCTCGGCATCCGGCAGCGCATGACCGTTAGAGCACGTGACATGGCCCGGATTGTCGAAGCTGCACCGCGCCGATCCCCATGTTCCCCAGCTCGCCCGGCAGATCGGGCAGCCGGTGAAGCCGTAGGCGAAGCACGCCCCCTTGCCGGGCACCACCTCCCTATACCACTCGTCCGGCCTGGCCTCCCATTCGTCCGCCTGCTTCTGGACGGTGGAGAACCAATCCCGAGCCCACGGTTCCGTTGCCACGCGCTCCCGTGCCCGAGCCACATCCTCCGGCGTCATGTACACGCAGGGGTGCTGCTCCCGCCCCTGAGGGGTTGTGTCCGCTGCCTTCCAGATGTCCTTGTGAGCCATCTTCACTCCCACCTTGTGCTCGGGGTCGGAAAACAGCATCACCTCGCGCAGGGTCACGTAATGCTGCCCCGGGTCGTAAACCTCGTCGATGCTCAGCGTCAAAGCCGCAACGCGCCGCGCCTCGAAACGGATCACCTGCGGGCCCGAGCTGTCCGGGCAGTCCTGCTGCACAGAGGAGCCGTCGGAGAAGTCCACGCGCAGGCGCTTGATGTTGGTGTACAGCGCCGGATTATCCGCCTGTATGAACGCCAGCGTGTCCGGTGTTTGCGGCGCTTCGAGGGTGATCTCGATGGTCACCGGGTAGGTGGGCTTGTCCCTCGAGGCCCACCAGGTCGCCGGATTGCCGTCGAAGGCGGTCTCGATGGCGTACTTCTGCCCTGTGGCCCCCGCGGAGCTCGAGGCCTGAACCCTCGCATTGAGGGCCAGGTTCTCCACACCACGGGTGCGCAGGTCGCCGTCGGCCGAGGCGGTCACGGTGCAGACGATGGCAAGGATCAAAGGAAGCATGGAAGCACCTCTTCACGTGTCGCGCAGTCCGGGCGGGGTATTTCGCGGTGGGGGAGGTCAACACCTGTGAGGGGGAGTCTGCGAGTCTGCG
>CAYRFY010000070.1:8292-9821 GCA_964423635.1 uncultured Armatimonadia bacterium
GGTATTTCGCGGTGGGGGAGGTCAACACCTGTGAGGGGGAGTCTGCGAGTCTGCGAGTCTGCGGGTCGCGAGTCAACGTCAACGGCGTCAACGGCGGCGGCCGCCTCACTGCGGCCGCACGGGTACCGCCGCCGGCATCGCGGCCCGAAAGCCCAGGTATACCGCCCGGGTGTCCCGGGTATAGTGCAACCGATAGGCACACCGGGAATTGCCCGGGAAGTTATCCCACGAGGCACCCCGGACGATGCGCTCGTTGCCGTAGTCGGGACCCGGCGGGTCCAGCTCCGGTGAGATGCGGTAATAGTACCCGCTGTACCAGTCGGCGCACCACTCCCAGGCATTGCCCAGCATGTCGTACAGCCCGAAGGCGTTGGGCTCGAAGCTTCCCACGGGCGAGGCCGCCGGGTAGCCGTCCGTGGTGGGAAACACCAGCCAGTGCGGCCAGATCTCATGGGCGGCACTATCCGCCATGTTGGCGTACTTGCCCGCATCCTCCAGGCTGTCACCCCACCAGAACATCGTGCTCGTCCCCGCCCGACAGGCATACTCCCACTGGGCCTCCGTGGGCAGCACCACGCCGGCCCACCTGCAGTAGGCCTCCACCTGGTAGAAGTTCACCCACGCCACCGGACAGTCGTCCCCGTCTACCGAGACGGCATCACACGCCCCGCTGTGGTGCTGGGGGTCGAAGAGGCGAAACTGCGCGTTGGTGACCTCGTACCTGTACATCCAGAAGCCCGAGAGCTTAACCCTGTGCTGCGGGGCCTCGGTCCGCACCCAACGGTCCCCGGCGTCATTGCGCAGCGCCCAGAGCCGCTCCTGCTCGGTGCTGCCCATCAGAAACTCGCCCGGCGGAATCCAGCGCAACTCCGCCCCATCCACAGGATTGATGATGACAAAGCCCGCACTCTCCCGGGCGGCCCAGTCGGCGGGAAGCTCCTGGCCCTCCTTGACGAGGAAGCCCTCGGGAATGGGCGAGGCCGCCTCCTCGACGAGGCTCAAAGATGCGGGGAGGCAAAGTGCGGCCGTGAGTGCGAGCCAGGCGGCGATGTGTAATGCCCTTGTCTGCATAGCGGGGGTTCCCGGCCTGGGAGTGGGAATGGGAATGGGTTGTGGAATGCGGCAATGGGTGAGACGGACACCGGGGGCGTCAGGTTCGGCGCCGCCGTGGGCGGGAGTGTTCTCTCTGTCCGTTCGTGGAAGGGGCCAAGGCGAGGTATTGCCTGCGCCGGACGAGGCCACGGAGGGCCGTTCGCCCGACGCCGACCACCGGCCCAGTGCGCCATACAACTGCGCACTGGGCCTTTGCGAAAGTCAACGACGACGGCCAAGGCCTCTAGCTCGGCGCGTAGCCCCACATATTGCTGGAGTAATCCAGCTTCGCGCTGACTTCCAACCCCGCGGCGCTGATCTTGTCGTACTCCTCGTCCGTCAGCTTCCAGCCCACTCCGCCCAGGTTGCCTTCCACCTGCGCCGGGTTCCTGGCCCCCACGATGGGAGCGGTGATCCCCGGAGTCTGCAGGGTCCAG
>CAYRFY010000070.1:9831-10479 GCA_964423635.1 uncultured Armatimonadia bacterium
TGCCAAGGTATTGCCGTGGGCCTCGGCGATCTGCTCCATCACCTCGATGACCTGCAGGCAGTCCTCGAAGACGCCCGGCGCGAATAGCTTGTTGTTGGCGCGGATGTCGTCGGGAATGTCCGCCCGCGTGCGGAACTTGCCGACGAGCAGCCCCTGTGCCAGCGGGCTGTAGGGCAGGACGGCGATCTTGTGCTCCCTGCAGAAGGGCAGGAGCGTGTCGTCGATCTCGCGCCAGAACACATTGTACGGCGGCTGGCAGGTGTCGATCTTGGCCGTCGCCACCGCCTCCTGCATCTGCTGCAGGGAGAAGTTGGAGACCCCCACGTACCGCACCTTACCGGCGCGGCGGATCTCGTCCATGGCACCGATGGTGTCGGCGATGGGGATCCGCGGGCTGGGATAATGCACCTGGTACAGGTCGATGTGGTCGATCTGCATGCGCTGCAGGCACTCATCGATGCCCTTGCGGACGCCGTCCGGGCTCGCGCCGGTCTTGCTGGCCAGGAGCACTTGCTCCCGCCGGCCCTGCACGGCCTTGCCCACGATCTCCTCCGAGTAACCCCGGCCGTAGCCCACGGCGGTATCGATCATGTTGATACCCGAGTCCAGCGCGGCATGGATCGCGGCCACGGACTCATCGTCCTTGAT
>CAYRFY010000070.1:10489-17921 GCA_964423635.1 uncultured Armatimonadia bacterium
CAGTTCGCCTGCCCGAACTGCCAGGCCCCCAGGACGATCTCGGAGACCTGTACGCCGGTATCGCCGAGCTCACGGTATTGCATGGTTATCTCTCCTGTGGGGGTGACTGCCGTACCTCCCGCCGTTGACGTGAACGTCGTTGTCCCCGTCGTCACTCCCGTCGTTATCCCCGTCGTCACTCCCGTCGTTATCCCCGTCGTTGCCACCGTCGTTCCCCCCGCCGTACCTCCCGCCGTTACCTCTGCACTCTGCCGCCGCCGCCGCTCTTGAGCAGGCCCTCGACTTCACCGACGGAGACCATGTTGAAGTCTCCGGAGATCGTGTGCTTCAGGCAGCTTGCCGCGACGGCGAAGTCGATGGCCTCCTGCGGGCCCTTGCCGGAGAGCATCGCATAGATCAGCCCGCCGGCGAAGCTGTCGCCGCCGCCTACGCGGTCTACGATGGGGAGGATCTCGTACTGTGGGCCCTGGAAGAGGCTCTTCCCGTCGTACAGGACGCCGCTCCAGCCGTTGTAAGAGGCAGAGACGCTGCCGCGCAGCGTGATCGCCACATGCTTGAGGCCGGGGAATCTGGCCACGAGCTGTTCGGCCACCGAGCGATACAGAGCCGCATCGACCTTGCCGCCCTGGACGTCGATGCCCTCGGCGGTGATGCCGAAGACCTTCTCGGCGTCCTCCTCATTGCCGATGGCAAGATCGCAGTGCTGCACCAGGTCGGGCATGACCTCTTGGGCCTTCTTGCCCCACTTCCAGAGCTTGCTGCGATAGTTGAGGTCGCAAGACACCGTCAGGCCCATGGCCTTGGCGGCCTTGACCCCCTCGAGACACACCGCCGCGGTGCCCTCGCTGATGGCCGGGGTGATGCCGGTCCAGTGGAACCAGTCGGCACCCTCCAGGGCGGCCTGCCAGTCGATATCGCCGGGCTGCACCTGGGAGATCGACGACCCGGCGCGGTCGTAGATGACCTTGGAGGCGCGCTGGACGGCTCCGGCCTCGAGGAAGTAGATCCCAAGCCGGTCGCCCTTGCGCACGATGCCGGAGGTATCCACACCAAACCGGCGCACGAAGTTCTCGCAGGCCTGGCCGATGTCGTTATTGGGGAGCAGAGTGATGAAACAGGCCTCGATCCCGAAGTTGGCCAGCGCCACCGCCACATTGGCCTCTCCACCACCGTAGGTGGCCTCGAACTCATCGGCCTGGGTGAAGCGGAGGAACTCCTTGGGCTTGAGGCGTAGCATGATCTCGCCGAAGGTCACAACTCTGGGCATGGGTCATCTTCCCCTCTTGAGAATTCCCACGCATTATAGCACATCGGGCGCGGAGGGTGTGCTACAGGGACAACGGGGGGTGCGCGTGTGGCACACAACCGGTGGCTTCCCCGGGCGGGGCGGCGTTACGGACCGATACGCCGTTGCGGCGTGGAGCTTGATCGGGAGCGCTGCGGCGGTCAGCCGACGGAGGCGTCCGGCTTGTCTTGCCGCACAATGTCGAGCTTGACGCCGAAGACCTCGCAAAACAGGGCGCTTTTGCGCTCTCTCGCGGCCCACAGCTCCTCCCACAGCGCCGTACGCCCGGTGACCCGAATCTCCCAGGTGCGGGGCCCGATCGGGCCGGCGGTGAGATCGGTCACGGCGTCGCAGTGGGTGCGGTCGAGGCCGTCGGCCAGGCGCAAGAGAGCCGCCAGCTTCCGTACTCGCTCCTGGTCGGTGTGGCTGAGCTCGCCGAAGGGGGCATGGGATGGGGAAGGGTGGGCCTTGCGGTGGTAGCGCGCCAGGCACGCCACAATGCGCTGCTCTCGACGCCCGAAGCCCTCGAGGGTCGCATGAAGGATGATCTCCTGCGAGTGCTTGTGGTGCCTCTGGTAGGACACCGAAACACCCACATCGTGGAGGAGGCCCGCGGCGAGGAGCAACACCTCGTCGTCATCGGTCATCTGGTGCAGGGGGTGTATGGCGTGAAACAGCCGCCCCGACAGGTGGGCAACCTGTCGGCAATGAGCGACTTCCACACCCGTTGCCACAAGCAACTCGGCTGCGCTCTGCAGCTTGTCGGACCGCGACACGGTGCCCCCCTGGGAGGCCGGTGGGCGATCAGTCCTGTAGCATTGCCACCTGCGAGGTCACGTCGATCAGTTGATTGATGGAGAATGGCTTGCAAAGCAGTTTGTTGCCCGCCCGACGGACTATCTCCTCGCATGCCTGGCCGCTGGTATCACCGGTTGCGAAGATGACCCTCCTGGCCAGGGACGGCTTCAGCTCGCAGATGCGCTCGTAGATGATCTCCCCACCGAGGCCCGGCATCTTCAGGTCACAGATGACGGCTCCATAGTCATTGTCGATTACCAGTTGTAGGGCTTCGTCACCGTTGGCCGCCTGGTCCACCGTGTAACCCTCATCGCTCAGGACATCGGCGACCAACGACCTGAGCATCTCCTCGTCATCGATGACAAGCACCTGGTATCCGCAGCCGTCGCGGTCGCTGCACCGGGCAGCGCTTGGTTTCGCGGAGTGTCTCACGGTTCCTGGGCTCATCCCTTCTTCCGCCGGCAAAGTGATGGTGAACTCCGCGCCTCCCCCATCGCGATTCCTCGCCGTGATGGTGCCCTTGTGCTGCTGGATGATCCCTTGCGAGATGCTGAGCCCCAGTCCTGTTCCGGAGCCCTGAGGCTTGGAGGTGACAAACGGCTCAAACAGCGAGGCCAGCAAGTCGCCCCTGATCCCGGGCCCACTGTCGCCCACCACCAGCCGCACAAGATGCCCCTCGACGTCGGCGCTCACGTCCACCTCTCCGCCGCCAACTTCCGCCAGCGCATCCCTAGCATTCGTCAGCAGGTTCACCAACACCTGCTGCAACTCGTGGGGGTTTCCGAGTATGTCGGGCAGATCGGGCGCGACGGAAACCCGGAAGGTGACGTTCTTGACCTCCATCTGGTAGCGCACGAGTTCCAACGTCTGGGAAACCAACTCGTGTGGCGAGACGGCCTGGTGGTCCGCGGGCTGTTCACGGGCGAAGGTCAGTAGATTGCCCACGATACGCTTGGCACGCTGGGCCTGAGAGTTGAGCTTGTCCAGATAGTCACGACAGCGCTCGTCGCTACGGAACTGCTGGAGCAACTCCGAAAAGCCAACCACGGCCGCCAGAGGGTTATTGAGCTCGTGTGCCGTCCCGGCCAGGAGCTGCCCCGCCGTGGCCAGGCGCTCGAGATGGACGAGCTCCGTCTCCAGCCGGGCGTTGGTGGTGACGTCCACGCCCGCAGCCAGAGCCATCATCGGTTCACCGTTCTCGTGGCAGAGGCGGCGAACGCTCCAGTCGACCATGGTCTCCTTGTGGCCCGGAACCGTCAGGCGCGTGCGCACCGTGGGTGCCGTGGGACGCAGTATCTCGCGGGTCAGCATGGCTTGCAGGTCCACCTCGTCCGCCAGGCGACCGAAACATCGGCTGCCGTCGTGCCCCAGCACGTCCGCGGCCCGCAGGCCCGTGGCCATCTCGGCGCCGCGGTTGAACAGAACCACGCTGCCCTCGGCATCCATACCCACCAAGAGCGCGGGTACGGCGTCGATCAACTCCCGCGACCCCCGGCGCGCCAGCTCTGACTCTCTCCTCAGCGCCTCGCGCTCACAATGGCCGGCGAAGACCCCCGCGAGCGTGACCAGGAAGCTCCGGCAATCCGGGGAGAGCTCCGAATCGTGCGAAGTAGCCATGACCAGGCTGCCCATCAGTTCGCCGCCCGAGACCAATGGGGCTACCAGGATGGTTCCCACACGCCTCGCGGCCCCCGTCGGAACGCTGGACGTCTCCTGCACAACCGGGGTCAGTGAGCCCAGGCTGCAGCGAACCTGCTCGGACATCAGCAGCGCCGACACGGCATCGGCGGGCACGGTATCATCCACCCGCGAGGCCCGGACGCGGAACTCCGGGGCCAGAGAGCCCTCAACCCAGGCGCAGCAGCGCACCCCTGCCTCGCAGGCGGCGGCCCACAGAGAATCGAAGCACTCACGGACATCCGTTACCAGGCTCGTGGTCGCCATGTAGTCGGCCAGCGTCTCCTGGAGACGCTCCGGCCGCCCGACGTGCCGCGTCGTCGACTCGCTGCCGCCCCACCCCAGGGGGGCCAGCACACCGAGCAGCACAACGCTGGAGATGATGGCGATGATAGCGGGTATGTCCATAGTGTGGCCAGATCGGTCCTTCCATTGGGCGGGTCACTGCCCCCGTCCCGGCTGCTGAGTACCCGCTCTGCTCCACCGCGCACCTGCCGGCAACGCCGTCCGGTTCCCTATCCTGCCGGGCCGGCCCAGGGCTGTCGTCGTCCTCGATAGGGACGGTCGGGCCGGTCCACCGCGGCACTCGCCAACACAAAGCATCCACTGTCCCAGCGTGCAATCACTATGCCAGCGGATGTAAAAGAATCATGGCAACACAGGTGGAGAAAATGGATGCAGAGGGGCGTTGACGCCGACGGCCTCGGAGTGGTCCGGACGCCCCGGGCCACCGCCGGTCGTCGGTGTCCGGCCGAGAGCACCGGAGATGACCGCTATTGCCTCGGTGGGGCCGCCGTGGGCTGAGTGCGGCGGTCAGGCGGGCAGAGGACGTGGCACATCCGCCCGGCGGCTCTCGAGCCTGTCGGCAAGGTCCTTCCGCACCCTCGGGTGCCGGCGGGGGTGTGGCGTAATATGATTAGCAGCGCTCATAGTGCCGATACAAGACATCCATGAGACCATAGCGCCACTCATCCTGCGCGTTCCGAGCTATGGCACCGAGGCACGTGGGCGGCCCAATTGGCTTAGCCGACAGACTCTCTCGCGGCCGTCATCGGTTCATCCACCGTAGGCCCGGCGGCGTGCTCGCGCGCCGCCTCCAACACCACCACGCGCCGGCGCCCGGTGAGGCCCGAGGCGTGTAGCGGCAGCGTATCGGTGGGCCGCCGGTCCACCTCACGGTGGCCGTGGAGGAACTGGTTGACCGGGTCCAGGGGCAGGAGTGTGCGCTCGGTGCGGTAGTGCATGGGGATCACTATGCGCGGGTCCAGTTGCTCCACCACCTCCCACGCCGTCCGGGCATCGATGGTGTACGTGCCGCCCACAGGCACCATCAGTACGTCAACGGTCCCGATGTCGGCCACCTGCTCGGGGTCAAGGATATCTCCCAGATCACCCAGGTGGCAGCACCTCACGCCGTCCATCTGGAAGCAGAAGGCCATCAGCGTCCCCCGCACTCGCCCCCCGAGGCGGTCGTGCGGCACCTTGACCGCGTGGAACGAAACCCCCACCGCCTCGCCGCTTTCCCGCAGCACTACCGGCCTGCCCTGCACTCCGCGGACGTAGCTGTGGTCGGCATGTTCGTGGCTTACCAGCACCACATCCGCGTGCCCCTGTGGCGGGAGGTAATCCAGGGCCCCTCCGAAGGCGCCGGGCTCGCAGGGGTCCACGATGACTCTCCTGCCCTCATTGTCGGTCATCTGGAAACAGGCGTGCCCGAAAAAGCGGATGTCCATGCTCCACCTCCGAGGCCGAGTCGCAGTCTGACAACCTCGCCGCCATTGGTCCCGCACGGGGCCGGCGGCAGCGCGTCGAACCCTACGATACCCTGTCCTTGTTTCCGATACGTTTCGGGTCGCGGGTGCGGGAAGATGCGGCTCAGGACGGGGCATCCGGGGTAATATGGGCGAAATGGCGAACCGTTGGGTAACGGAGGGGCAAACCGCCGGATGGGGAGTTCAAGCCGTCCGGTGGCCTTCCCGATGGTCTTCCTGACAGGCCGATACCATGAGATCGAGGTGTCCAAGTATGCTGGGCACATGTTTGGCACCGCCTAGTTTGCGTGAGACGATGCAAGTCGACCTTCGCCCACTTCACGCCGCTCTTGGCCGAGCTTCCTCCGTACTGGACGTTCTGGAGATCTGCGAGGCCACAGCAATGGTGTACGGTGGTGGGTTGTGGCTGGCGGCCAGCACCAGGCCCCATCTAGGTACCTATGCCTGTGGGCGCCGACCCGTTCTGGACGCCAGTCTCGTGACGATCATAGAAGACACCGAGCGCGCCGCACGGATGTCCAGCCTCGAGGGGCAAGACCAGTTCTCGCGCAGTGCCATTGCGCGCTGGCACGACAAGAACGGCGAGCCCTTGCGCTCGCTCCCCAATGAGTACGCTCAGGTGGAGCTGGTCTCCGGCGGGGAGGTCAGTGGGGCACTGCGTGTCTATCGAGCCGCCGGAGGCGGCGTCGAGAGCTGTAACTGGGAGGCCGTGGAGAGCATCATGTGCGCGGCGGCCCCGCATATCGTGCTCTCGCTCAAGCGCGAGGCCGAGGCCAACGCCATCGACCCGATGACCGGCCTGTGCACCCCAAACGAGCTGGTGGCCCGCCTGGATAAGGAAGTCGAGCGTGCCCGTATGTTCCCGCTGGAACTGGCCCTGGTGATGCTGGAGTTGCGACTGGGGCCCGATCGGCAGCCGGGGATGCTCTCCGAGAGCGAACTCAAGGCCGTAGGGGGCGTGTTGGTCAAGACGCTACGCGCCTCGGACTCGGCGGGACGCATGCCCGACGGCCGCTTCGCCCTCCTGCTTCCCATGACCTCACAACGCAACGCTTTGATCGCCGCATCGAGGATCGCCGATGAGTTGGCGGCCTGCGGCGAGCTGTCCGGCCATGTGCTGTGTCAGACGGGGATCAGCGGCTGGTCCTTCGAGGGGCCGGGAGCCGACGAGCTCCTGCAGCAGGCCAATCACGCCCTGGAGGAAGCCAGGTCCGCCGGCGCCTGCGGCGCCTTTGTGTTCATCTAGCGGGCCCGGAGACCAGGCGGACGATGCCGGGTCCCTATGGGTCGCCTGTGCCGTAAGCGCATCCGGGAGAGGGCCTTCCCGCATTGCGTATGCTGTGTGGCGCAGCTTCGCCATCGGTATCAGGTCAAGCAAGAGGGCCCCGGAGAATCCTCCGGGGCCCTCTTCTGTCTGACGGTTGCAGCCCGGACGCTCGGGATGTCATCCTGGAGCCGGGGCGTCGCAAGCGCCCCTATAGCGGTAGATCTCTTCTGGCGCCGGGTGATTCTTCGGGCCGCGTCCTCCGGGCGTCATGGCCCTCAGAATGACATTTCCGGCCGGGGCCGGCCTTTGGGCCACGCGTCTAGCCGAGAGCCTTCTCGATCTCGTCCCAGTACATCCCAAAGGCGCGGCCGATGATGCCGATGTCGGGATTGAGGGCCAGGAAATCAAAGCCCTCGTCCCGGCGACGGCGAACGGCGTCGGGATCGACGGCCAGGATCCCCGCGAAACGCCCGGCATCGTGGGCCGCCTTGAGCACCCGGTCGATGGCCGCGGAGATCTCCGGGTCATCCACCTCCCCGCGCTTGCCATAGCTGATGGATAGGTCCATGGGCCCCACGAACAGGATATCCCAGCCGTCCAGGGCCGCGATCTCCTCCACCCGTTCCACGGCGT
>CAYRFY010000071.1:0-8986 GCA_964423635.1 uncultured Armatimonadia bacterium
CTGCCCGAGGGCCCGTACGACGTGGCCTCCAACCGCGCCACCAATCCCCCGCCGCCACCGTTGTGGCTCTTCTCCTTCTCCAAGAAAGATGCCAAGCCGGAGTTCGGGGGCGAATGGGGATTGTGGCCTCAGGAGCAGGGCTGCAGGGGCGAGGCGACCTTCATGGACGGCGAGGATGCCGAGGGTGGCAGGGGCGGCTCGATGAAGATCGACTACGACATCTCCGCCGCGCCGCGGAGCTTCTCTTTGTGGATGGCGTCCGGGTCACGCAGGGTGGACCTGTCCGCCTACGACCGCTTCGTGATCTATGCCAGGGGCTCGGTGCCGTCCTTCACCCTGGTGGTCAAGGACCGCAATGCCGGAGACCCCGACGCTCCCGAGGGCATTGTTGAGCGCCGGATCGCCGGTCTGACCGACCGGTGGCAACGGTTCGAGGTGCTCTTCCGAGACTTCGTCCCCCGCAGGCCGGGTGGCCGCTTCGACTGGCGCGCGGTCAACCACATCGGCATTGCGCTGATCGCGCCGCAGGATGCGGAAACGGGAACGCTGTGGGTGGACAATCTGCGGGCCGAGAGCGGCGAAGTCGCGAACTGATCCCAGGGGGCCGCGGCTGACGGGAGGCCGATCGCCCGCAGATCGGCGGGCGGCATCCCCCTCACGGCGCGTCCCCGGACCGGGCATTGAGGGCTTCCTGTGCGGCCTGCAGGGGGATCGCGGGCGCGGCACCCTTGACGAAGACCTCGTCCAGGGCCTGCTTGAGGTGGTCGAGCATCAGTTCGTAGGGCAGGTCGCGGGACACGGGGTGGGGCGCCGCGTAGTCGACGGCGAGGCGCAGAACCCGGGCGGTCTGTGGCCCGTAGCCGGCTTCGAGGGCACTCGACTCCAGGGCCGGTTTCCAGGCCGGCACGCAGTAGCCCGCCTCGGCCACCTGTCTCGCCGCCTCCGTTACCCAGTAGGTTATGAAGCGCAGGGTCGCCTCGGGTTCGGCGGCCGAGGCAGACATGGCGATGCCGGTGGGGATACAGCCCGTCGCCTGACGCCGGCCCTTGAGGGGCGGCGCGATGCCCCAGCTTAAGCCCTCCTGCTCCCGCAGATCACCCAAACCGTAGGGGGAGACGAAGGCCATCGCGGCCTTGCGGCGCTGGAATTGCTCCTGCGATTCATCGTGGGCGGCGCTGGTCGGCGCCACGACACCCTCGTCCACCAGCGCCTTGAGGAATGCCACCGCCTCCACCACTCTCCCGGAAGCCAGCGTGCTCTGACTGCGGTCCGAAGAGAGCAGGTCGCCGCCGCTTTGGTACACCCAGCCTGCCAGGGCATAGGGGTACAGGCACACCGCCGCCCCGTACTGCTCTATCGCGCCGCCGGGGTGGACGATGGTGAGCCTGCGGCAGGCCTGTGCGAACTGCTCCCAGGTCCACTCCCCGGTGGGGTAACTGAGCCCGGCGGCATCGAAGGCATCCTTGTTGTAGACCAGCAGATTGGTTGGCCCCCAGTCTCTGGGAAGAGCGAAGAGGCCCGGCCGCCCGACGGCTTCACCCACCGAGGCGAAGCTATCGTAGGCCGCCGGGACGAACTGCGACCTGTCCAATTCCGCACTTTCGGAGACCAGCGGGCTCAGATCGGTCAGCAGACCGCGGCGGGCGAAGTCTCCCAGGCGGCCGTAGTTGATGCTGAACACGTCCGGGGCGTTGTTGGTGGAAAACAGCGTTGTCAGCTTGTCATAGTAGCGGTCGGTGACCTCGACGAGGCGGACCCTCACGCCGGGATTGGCGGCCTCGAACCGCTCCACGAGGCTGTGGACGGTCTCGATCTCCCGGGGAGCCAGAGCCCAGTAGGCGAAGGAGATCTCGGCCGGTGCTGAGGTGGCGGAGGGTGGGGCCGGGCGGGACCTGCGAGACCGTGGGCGGGAGGCGGCGGACGCAGCCCTCCGCCAGGCAGACGGTGAGCACGAGGCACAGCAGGAGCGCGGCACGAGTCGGTCGGGCCGCGCTTGTAGCGGCGTCCGGAGGGCGCCGGGCGCGGCGGGTGCAGGCCCGCCACGCCTCCTGCCGTCTGGCGTCGGGCAGTGGGCCTACAGCACCTGCACCACCTTGAACCGCGAATCACGGCTGTCGAGATTGCGCACCTGCTCCACGGTCAGGTGGGAGGAGCCCACATTGCGGAGGATGCCTTTGGTCATGGCGACCACCCGCTGCATCTGCTCATCCGTCGGCCGCGGCCACGGGGTGCCGGGAATGGGGATGTAGCCCATGACGTGGAAGGGGATGTCCTCCGAGAGCGAGGCGATGAAGTGGGCGATAGCGGCCACTTCATCCTCGTCGATGAACCCGGGGATGTAGACGGTGCTGGCCCGCATGTCCAGCCCGGCATCGAAGGCCCGCCGGAAGCCCTCGTAGACCGGCTCGGCGGGGGTGCCTGTGTACTCCAGGTGCTTTTCGGGGGAGAAAGCCTTGAAGGACACGTCGGCGCCGTCCAGATTCTCGATGGGGATGGCGGAGCCATTGGTGTGCCCCAGGTACGTCACCAGCGACAGCTCCTGCTTGCAGTAGCGCAGCATCTCCGGCAGGTCGGTACAGGTGGTGGGCTCGCCGCCCATGAAGTGCACCCTGTCCACATCCAGCGCCGCCACGGCCGCCTTCACCTCATCGAGGCCCGGGAAGGAGACGACCGGTGGGAAGTTGCGTACCTTGTACGCACATCCCAGGCAGCGGAAGTTGCAGCCCCTGTTGTGCACCGTGGCACGGCGGTACTGCTCGGAATACGTCACCTTGTAAAAAGGCATCTTGGCGTCCTCAGTCTTCAGGATTGGTGGACCACTGGCCCCTGGTCGTCTTCCCCATCGACTTGACATGTCCGTCATACCACAGGGCGTTGAACATCCCGTTGTGGCGGTAGCCCACGCGGTTGACGGGCTCGGTGAAGGTAGCGCCACCGCCCACGTAGTAGCTGCCCTGCGCCGGGTCGGTGGGATGGAAGCTGTCGGCCACCCAGATGGTACCGGAGGGGTCCATGATCTGGCTGTCCGCGGTGGCATACCACAGGCAAGGGTAAACGCCGGGGTCGAGGTTGAAGCTGTTCATCCCGTAGCTCATGTACAGGCCCGTGTAGGTATCGACTAGCTGGGCGCCGGACAGGCAGCGGTACATCTCGGTGCTTCTCATGTATGGCTGAACCGTCTGGTGCCAACGAAAGGAGTTACCGCCCCCGATGGAGTAGTATATGGGTGTGTTAATCTCATCGTAATCCTGGCAGTACATTCTCAGGGCCAGGCCGATCTGCTTCAGGTTACTCTGGCACGAGGCCTGCCGGGCCTTCTCCCGCGCTCTGGCGAAGACGGGAAACAGAATCGCGGCGAGAATCGCGATGATGGCGATGACAATCAGCAGCTCGATGAGAGTGAAGGCTCTCCGCATGGGTTCCTCCGTGCCATGCCCGTCGTGCTACGAATGTCTCATTCGTGCTACCATATCATCCAGGCACTGCCATAGGAGACGGGACGGGGGCGCTTTGCGTCAGGGGGGCGACGGGCGCCGCGTCCGCCGGAGCCTCTGGTAAGAGGGTGCTGCGAACCGGACCTTTTCGAACCGGCGGCGAACGTCGGCGTCGGAGGAGGTGAGGCCGAGCAGACCAAGGAGTTGCTACGCGGTGTCGTTCGGGCTGGATCGGTCACAGATCATTCGCCGGATCGGAGGTACGACGATGCGCAGAGGCTTCACTTTGATAGAGTTGCTGGTGGTGATCGCGATCATCGCGATCCTCGCGGCCATCTTGTTCCCGGTGTTTGCCAGGGCCCGAGAGAAGGCTCGGCAGGCTTCATGTCAGTCAAACCTCAAGCAACTCGCGTTGGCCGCGATCATGTACGCCAGCGACCACGACGGCAGGACGGCGGCTGCGATGGGGTGTCTCAACGGTTCGGACCACGGGTTCTGGGTCGACCCCAAGCAGAGCGAGTGGCACTGCCAAACCCTCAGCTTCTACTACCCGTACATCAAGAACGACCAGCTCTACCGCTGCCCCTCGTTGGATCAGCAGAACAGCTACGGACAGAACGTGGTGTACGGCACCTTCCAGTCGTATGGGGCGCCGAACCCCGACATGCTGGGCGAGATCGCCGACAGGACCGGTCGCACGAGCTTCCTGGACAAGAACGCTGCTCCCGCCAGCGTGATCATGATCACCGAAGCCGGCAACATCATGCTCTGGGACTGGAACGTGGGTGGTGGTGACACCTCCGGCACGGGCTCGCTGTGGAACCGTCTGTACCTGGCCCACAACGAGGGCCTCAACTGCGCCTACTGGGACGGGCACGTGAAGTGGCAGAAGTACTCGGGCCTCAACACCACCAACTTCGGTGCCGCTCCGGCAGTCGCCGCACCGGCTGCTCCGCGCTAGCCGCGGCAAGCGCCTGGATCACACAACACGGCTCCGGACCCTCGCGGGTGCCGGAGCCGTGTTCTTGTGGGGCCGGACGTCGCCCGTCGCTTCCGCGGCGGGGTGTAGGGCCCTGTCTACGGTCGCCACTTGTAGATGTGCGTCACCCTGACTGAGGCTCCGCGTTCATTGCTACAGTCCACCACGATGGCCATTTCCAGCTTCGGGTCTGGCTCGTCGCCTGTCAGAGGCGGGGTGATCCCGCGGCGGTTGAACCTGCCGTCCAGCAGAGGGTTGATGGGCTCGTACTCCACTTCAGCCTTCCCCGGCGTGCTACTCCCGTCCTGGCCGGTCTTCGCGTCCGCACGGAGGATCGCCGACCGAACGCGGCGGATGCGGTTCACGTCCATCTCGGTGATAAGCGTACCGCCGGTACCCTCGGCGCTGACGGCGATGCGCACAGGCCGACCGGGATCCAGGAAGGCGGGGAGCTCCGTCCAGGAGTGAGTGGATTCCACCACGACCACCGGCCCGTCGAGAGGCCGGATGGTGGTACGCGCCCAGGCCGAGGTGCTGTCGGCGCCGGCCTCGAAGGTCTCAGTAGGGTTGTTGGTCGCATTGAGCTTGAGAATCTGACGATCCGACAGAACCCAGCAGCCGCCGGGCTTCTCCTCTTCCGGTTCCAGATTGCCCTCGTGGTGGAGCCACATGACGCCCTCGAGGTCTTCTCGGGTCAGCTCCTCCCGGTCGCCGATGCCCATCAAGAGTTGGTACTCGCCACCCTCATCCATGACGTCGGCGGGGATCGGGATCACACACTCGATCTCTCCCTCCCTGGACTTGTCAAATCCGGTGGTGGGCAGGGCGGAGATGTCGATACGGTCCAGCAAGCGGGCGGCGGTGTCGCCGACCTTCGCGGCCAGCAAGAGGTCATCCACCGCGGGCTTGCCGCGCAGTGTGCCGTCGTCCATGAGTGCGAACAAGGCCGGCATCGCCGCCTGCACCCTGGCCAGGGCTGCGGCGTTGCGGGCCGGGTTGTCCAGGTCAACGCTCCACAGCACCTCAGAGGCCCTGGCCTCGTTGGCGGCCGTCGGGTCCTCCAGGAGGTCTACCAGCGGCTCGAAGAGGGTGGGGGAGTAGTCGACGACGCTGTCCATCGCCACCTGCCATTCTGTGAGGAACTTGGCGTACAGCCCCAGGTCGTGGACGCCGATGGTCACGTGCAGGCCGTCTTCATCCACCGTGGTATCGGTGATCTCCAGGGGCTCGAGCAGGGCTTCGTACTGCTTGGTTGACGGCACCTTGGATGAGTAGGTCTCCAGAGCCAGGTTGATCAGGCCGCCCTGGCCCTGACCGGTGCCGCTTTCGCAGGCCTCTTTGTAGAAGGCGGTGCTCAGGCCGATGAACCCGGCGGCGGCCGTCAGGCGCGACTCGAAATCCGAGCCCTCGGCGAAGGCGGGCTTGTCGTACGTCGCCCGAAAGGCCCTGCGCATCAGACTCACCGGAACGTCCGTGGATGCAAGGACCATTCCGCCCAGGCCCGGCACCTCTTCTCGCAGCGAGTAGACGTGCTTGACTTCCACCACCTCGAGCTGCGAATGGCGAGACCGCTGGGCGGGCTCTTCCCAGTTGCCGCCATAGGCGTTGACCAGGCTGTGGATGGCCTGATCGGTGAGCCAGTGGGTGACCCAGCCCAGGGCGAAGGCACGCTCCGCATCGGTGCGCGCCTCTTTGAGGAAGCCCAGGCAGAGGTCTCCCGTGCGGTCGTAATGGCTCTCGGCTCCGGCGGAGGTGCGGTCATTGGGGTCGCTGGCCACGAAGGCGATGTCGGGTCCGGCGGAGCCGGCGAGGAATGCGGCCCGGTGAGTGCCGACGAACGCGGCCAGGCGGGGATTGCGGTCCAGGATCCGTGTGGCGGAGTAGTAATGGCCGGGGATGCTGCTGGCCACGGCGGGTCCCCACAGCATCAACAGCGCCGCGGCCGACAGCGCCACGGAGTAGGGCGATCTGGCAAGCGTCATGCAACGACCTCCCGATGGGTATTCCATGCCCGGCGTCCCTCGGGGCGGAGGAATGGGGACGCGGGCGGCTGGTAATGTAACCAGGTTCGACCTATCACTACTCCCTCCCTGCCCGCGCCGCCCGCGGGCAGAGGATTCTCAGACAGTCGGGGGGAAGGGCGTGGCATTCAGCCTGCCCGGGGAGGCCCTTCCAATGGATCTTCATCGTCTCGTGCTCGCCCTTCTCGCCGTGCTGTGCGGCCTGTCCGCGTACGGGCAGGAGTTCACCCCGGTGTGCGACCTGTCCGCTGAGGCGGTGATCGGAGCCTTCACCTCGGGCGACAGCGACATCTCCGTCGCCGAGGGTCCGGAGCCCGGCTCGACCGCCCTGAGGCTGCTCTTCCGTCCCGTCAGCGATTGGCCCAGCGCGAGATACCAACTGCCGGAGGCGCAGGACTGGTCGCAGGCGGACGCGCTGGTGGTGGACCTTTGCAATGACGGTGCCAACGCCGCCACCATCGAGGTGGGCGTGTGCGACGCGGCGGACAGGGCCTACAAGCCCGCACGCCGCATTCCGCCGGGCAGGTGGTCCCAGATCGTCATCCCGCTTCGCAACATGGCCGCCGGAACCGACGAGGGGGCCTGGTGTGGTGAGGCCATAGACGTTTCGCGGGTGGTGCGGTTCTGGTTTCTCGCCTATAGCCCCAATGAGCCCCTGCCGGTGCGCTTCTCCTCCATCCGCCTGCTCCGGAGCCCGGCGCTACCGGCCCCGCGAGTGGTGGCAAGAGGCGCCGCCGACGGCGTGGCCCTCTCCTGGGACGAGGTTCCCGGCGCCCGCTGCTACGACATCTATCGACGCGCCCGCGGGGGTCGGCAGGAGCGTCTGGCGCGGTTCCCGGCGCCCCGCTTCGTAGACATCTCGGCGGAACCGGGCGTTGAGTACTACTATCGCGTGGTGGCTCTGGACGAGCTTCTTACACCGGGCAAGCGCTCCCGTGTGGCCCGCGGCGCCGTGGACCGCTCCGCCCCGCAGGCGCTACCTCCATTGGACGAATACGGCGGCCGTCGGGACGTCGCGCTTGAGGCCACCGGGTTTTTCCGCGTCGATCGCCTGAACGACCGCTGGGTGCTGGTGGACCCCGCAGGCCACCCGATGCTCTCCATCGGCATCTGCGTCATCAGCCTGGGCGATACCTATACCCGCGTGTCGAAACGAGAGGAGCTGTTCGCGGACGTCCTTGCCGAGAAGGACGATCCGCGCTTCAAGGCGGCCTGGGACCCACCCTACGGGTATGGCGCCTATGGTCTGGAGGCGGAGACGGGCCTGGTGTTCAGCCCCTACGTGCGGGGGCTGATCCTCAAGTACGGGGAAGACTGGCGGCGCCGCCGGCAGGAGGACACCGTGCGCCGGCTGGACGAATGGCATGTGAATACCGCCGCGGCGTGGTCGGCAACCGACCTGGGCCGCCCGTATGTGAGCTTCACCGCCGGCTGGGGTAACACGCCGAAGATCCCCACGGCCACGGGCTCCATCAACGTGCCGGACGTGTTCGACCCGGCCTTCGAGCGCAATGTCAACGCCGCGGCCGAGGCCGCGGCCGGGCTCAAGGATGCCCCGTGGCTGATAGGCTGGTTCACCGCCAACGAGATGGGCTGGTACGGCGACTGGGAAAACGGGATGAACCTGGTGAACCTGGTGCACACCGGTCCGGCCGACCTTCCTGCCAAGACGGCCTGGGTGGAGCACCTCAAAGCGCGCTACAGCGACATCGGCGCGCTCAATGAGGCCTGGGGCACCGAGTTTGCAGACTTCGCGGCGGTGCAGGCAAACAGGGACAAGATGCCCAATCGCCCGCTGCCGCGCAAGGACGCCTCCGCCTTCCTGGAAGCCTTCGCGGAGCGGTACTTTCGCCTGACCTCCGAGGCCATCCGCCACAATGATCCGAACCATCTGATACTGGGGGCCCGGCATTCGCAGGGGGCGCCGGCGGAGGTGATCCGCGCCGAGAGTCGGTATAACGAGGTGGTGAGCGCTACGATCTACGGCCTGCGGCCGCGGCGCTCGGTGATGAACGGCTCGTGCGAGACGGACAGGCCCTGGATCGCCGGGGAGTTCCACTTCCAGGCCAGGGACGCCGGCCTGCCGTTCCGCGATGTGGAGGGCATCTTCCCCACGCAGGTGGGGCGCGGCGAGGCCTATCAAGACTACCTGGCCGACGGCTTCTCCATGGGCAACTTCATCGGCGCTCACTGGTTCGAGTACATCGACGAGCCGGCCACGGGACGCTTCGATGGCGGCAAGGACGGCGGTGAGTGCCACAACATCGGGTGGGTGGATGTGGAGGACAGGCCCTACGAGGAGTTCGTGAGACGCGCCCGGCTGGTCAATGCGAACCTGCCGCTGCTCCTGCACTGAGGCGCTGCGCCGCGCCGCGCGAGAACAGCAACGACAGAGGAACAGGATGGACAGGATCACGGCGGATGGACAGGATGACGGCGGATGACTGCAACGACAGAGGAACAGGATAGACAGGATCACGGCGGATGGACAGGATGACGGCGGATGACGGCGACGACAGAGGAACAGGATACACAGGATCACGGCGGATGGA
>CAYRFY010000071.1:9086-14836 GCA_964423635.1 uncultured Armatimonadia bacterium
CGGCGGATGACGGCGACGACAGAGGAACAGGATACACAGGATCACGGCGGATGGACAGGATGACGGCGGATGACGGCGACGACAGAGGAACAGGATACACAGGATCACGGCGGATGACGGCAACGGCAGTAGGAGCGGGGTCTCTACTCAGAGCATGGGGGGCCGCAGACCGTTCTATGCATGGCCGCCGCTCAACTGCCGTCATGGCAACAGTCCGACCAAGGGTTCCGCCTTGCGGGAGCGCCTCATCGCCGGTTGCGCTCTCAGTTGCCCGTCCCACAGGTCGGAACCGGCGGGACGGGAGGGGGGAGGAGATGCGCCAGAGGGCTGCGGATCGCCACAGGCAGATGGGCGGAGGCGGCGCGGCCGCATGGAGGCATGCTGTGAGAGCTATGCCTGCTGTAGGATCTTCACGATCTGCTCCACCGTGAGCAGCTTCCCCGACGACTTGATCTCCCCATCGATGGCCAGACCCGGGGTGAACGCCACGCCGAAGTCGGCGATCTCGTTGATATCGGTGATCTTGACCACCTCGGCCTCGATCCCCGCCTGCTGAATGGCCTCCTGTGCGTTGGCCGCCAGCTTGTTGCACTTGGGGCACCCAGTGCCGAGAATCTGTATCTTCATGATGGCACCTCCTGTAGGGCGATGAGCGGTATCTGACTGTCTATTCGCCGCGCGACCTCATCCGCCTCCGGCGCCTCGTGTCGGCGGGCAGGGGTGACCGCCGTCGACGCCGTTGACGTTGACTCGCGACTCGCCGACTCCCCCCCGCAGGGGGGGCGACAAGGATTTCCGGCGTCTTGCCGCGAAGTTACCCCCCACTGCGCGGGCGGAGCCTGTCCGTCTGGCAGACCACGGAGGTGGCGTCTTGGCCACAATGAGTCGCGTGCTGCTGCCGTCCCTGTTGGCCCTCAGCGCCGTGCCCTGCGCGGCGTACCCGTTCTCCGCCGGGGAGACGGGGATCGTGCTCTCGGATGACACCCCGCGTGCGCCCGTGGTCGGCGGGCTTTCCTATACCGCGGTGGACGACGGCGGGACGGTGTTCACCACAACGGGGGCGCGTCTCGAGGGCGATAGCCTTCGCTTCGACCTGGATGGCCCCGGGGCCGGGGAGGCCTCGGTGGAGGCAACGGTCACGCGGCTTTCGCGCGGCGTGGCTCTGGACTTCAGCATCCGTTGTTCCGGCCCCGCGAGGCAGTGGAACCCGTGGACCAGCGGGCTGCGCTTCAGCTATGGTCGCCCTATCACCGATGCCTACGGCCTTCCTGTCACCAAGTGGGTGGTCCCCACCGGGGCGCATCCCTGGGAGGTGGCCGGTGACACCCCGTATCCCGACACCGAGTGCCACCTGCGCCACGTGATCTTGGGCGATACGGCTTTGGTGCTGGTGGCGCCAAGCTACGATCCGGACTGGATCTACGGCAATAACAAGGACCGCGCGGTGTTCTCGCGCCTGAGCCTGCCGGCGGAGGAGAACGCCGAGCTGAGCTACCGTCTGGTACTGCTGCCCGTGCCGGCCGTGGACCTGGACCCGACACGTCTGGCGGCGGAGGCCGCCGGCCGGCCGGTGTGCGTCGATGTGCGCACCGACCGCACCGGCAATCTGTTTTCTCCCGGCGAGCCGGTAGCGTTCGAGTACGAGCTGAGCAATGTCACCGGCGAGCCTCAGGCTTGCTCGCTGCAGGTGGATGCCTACGACTATCGGGGCCGGCAGCTCTGTGGCGAGAAACGGGAGTTTGACCTGGCGCCGCTGGCCCGCGAGGTCTCGCAGCACCGGCTGCAGACCGACCTGCGCGGAGTTGTGTTCGTCGCCGCGCGCCTGAGCTGGGCTGGGGGGGAGCAGGTGGTCCGCAAGACCCTGGGCATCCTGCCCGAGAGAGAGGCAGAGTCCGTGGCGCCGGAGTCGCCCTTCGGAATGGCCGCCGTCATCGCCAATCCGGCCAGCTACCCCGACCACCATGACCTCTCCACGGTACTGCCGTTGATGGAGCGCATCGGCGTGCGCTGGATCCGGGGCGGCTGGTTCCCACTGAAGCAGGATATCAGCTCGGAAGACGAGGCACGGGTGCGGGAGAAGGTGGCGCTGCTTGCGGAGCACGGGATCCTGCCCCACGTGCAACTGGGCTCCGGCGTCCCGGCGGCGGAGGAGCTGGAGGCCTTCGAGGCCAAGCTGCTCGCTTCGCTGGAGCGCTTCGGTTGGGTGACGCCCTATGTGGAGGTGGGCAACGAGCTGAACCATGGAGGCGTGGGCGGCCGGGAGTATGTGGAGAAGCTACTGCGCCCGGTGCATGATGTGATGCGCCGGGTCGTTCCCGAGGCCAGGGTAATGAGCATGGGGCTGGGCGGGGTTCAGCAGTCCTGGCTTGGCGACTTCTGCGCCGCCGGCGGGATGGACCTCGTGGACATCCTCTCCATCCATCCCGGCTCACACCCGAAGGCCCCTGAGTTCTGGGAGGGCTGGCGCGGCTGGGTGTTCCGCCCGCAGGTCCTGGATTCGCTGCAGGCCGCTCGGGAAGCCGGGGGCAAGGAGGTCTGGATCACGGAGGTCTATGCCCCCACGCCCCCGCAGAGGTCGCAGGTTGATGTGCGCACCAGCGCCGACTATCTCGTGCGCACCTACGTCTGCGCCATCGCCGCGGGAGTACGCGTGACCGAGTGGTACCAGTTCCAGGATGGGGTCTGGTTCGCCCAGCGCCAGCGCCCGGATGACATCGAGTACAGCTTCGGAGTAGTCTACACCGATCTGTCGCCCAAGCCCGCCTATGTGGCCTTCGGGGCGATGACGCAGCAGCTCGAGGGCGCCACCTGCGAGGGCCGATTGGACCTGGGCGCCGATGACCTGTATGCCGTGCGCTTCTCCCGAGCGGGCGAGACGGTGGATGTGTTGTGGAGCTATCGGGAGAAGCACGAGACGGACCTGCCGTGGTGGCCGCCGGAGAAGTACGAGAAAGACTCCCGCAGGCCGGCCGAGCCGTGGACGGAGCGCTGGCAGGCCCCGGTGGCGGTGGAGCTTCCGGCCGCGGGGATAGTGACCGTCACCGACTTGATGGGCAATGCCCGCGAGGTGCCCGTGCGCGATGGCAATGTGACGCTCAGCTTGACGGGCTCGCCGGTATATGTGCGCGGGCTGGGGGAGATGAAGAGGCTGCCGCAGTTGTGGCCGGAGGGGTAGGGGGAGCACGGCAACGGCACGGGCGGCGTCACACAGCCCTCCGCCCGGGCGATCAGTCATGCACATCCCGGACAGGACCGGTAGACGGTCAACGTCGCGGGGCTCCGCCCCTGCACCCCGCTGGGGCCGCGGGCCCCAGACCCCGTCTATTGGGCCACCGAGCATGCCATCTGCCACGGTGGTTCTCAACAGCGTCTACCGACGGCCAAAGATGGGTGTTTGGCTGAACGGCAACGATCCAGGGGGCGCGGTCAACGGCGCGCCCGCTGCCGAACCTAACAGGAACTCAGCGGACAACACGTCCGACATCGGAGGTATCATCGTGCGTAGCATCGTGTTGTGCTTGACTGTACTGGTTCTTTCCGCATCCCTCGGCCTGGCGGCGCCCGGCGTTGGCGCCGAGCGCTGCGTGCGCGCCCCGGACATCGATGGGGAGGTGCTTTCTGATGCCGTCTGGTCGACGGCTCCCGTCGCCCGGGGCTTCACCATTCTCAAGCAGCCTGACGCGCCCGCCTCGCAGGCCACCGATGTGCATGTGCTATATGACGACGACCACCTGTATGTGGCCTTCGTCTGCCACGAGGCGCGGATGTCCGAACTGGTGGCCAAGGCCGTCGAGCATGATGGGGCCACGTATCTGGATGACTCCGTGGAGGTGTTCCTGAGCCCGTTTTCCCAGCGCAGGCCTTACTTCCATTACGTCGTCAATTGCGACGGGGTGCTCCGTGACGAGAAGGATCGGTCCACCGACTGGCAGAGTCGGGCCCGGGTCGCGACGAGTAAGGCCAATAACCTGTGGTCGGCGGAGTTGGCCATTCCCTTTGATACCATGGGCCTGGATGCTCCGGTCTCGGCGACCTGGGCGGCGAACTTCTGCCGCAACGAGCAGCCGCACAAGGAAGTGAGCTCGTGGGCGCCCTGCAAGGAGGGGTTCCACGAGCCTGAGAGCTTCGGGCAGATCGCGGGAATCGAGGCGGACTTCGGGCCGGTAGTGGCCCGGAGCCTGCAGAGCCGGACGGAGGACGCCCTCACGGTGCTGCGCGAGGTGAAGCTGGACGCCAGTCGACTGCGGGACAATGCGGTGGCCCGGGCGCTGTACGGCAACTGCTTCCGGCTGATCGGGGAGCTGGAAGCCGTGAGTGCCGAGCTTGAAAAGCGGCCGTCGATGGAGAGGTCTGCGCAGTTGTCGGCGACGCTGGCCGCCGCGGAGGCGGAGCTGCAGACGGTGCGGGCCCGGCACTCGCGTCTGGCGCTATTGGGAGCGGCGGGCGAGGCGGGGTACACCGTGTGTCAGGACAGCACGATGCGGAAGGTGCGTCCGGACAGGCCGTACTCCGGCCGGCCCGCGGACAAAGTCACTATCAGCCTGGCCCGCAATGAGTACGAGGCGGCCCAGCTTGTGGTGGTGCCCATCGAGCAGACGCTGCGCGACGTTGAGGTCAGGGTCGGGCCGCTGCGGATGGTGGCGGGATTTGGGACCCGGCCGGAGGAAGCGACCGCCGCGCCACAGGTCGACATCAAGCGGGTGGACTACGTGGAGGTCAAGGAGCGCTCCGGCGGCGCCCCGCTGGAGCCCGGCCTGCTGCCCGACCCCCTGGTGGAGGCTACCCCGGTGAATGTCGATCGCACGCAGGTGCGGTCCTGGTGGCTGACCGCCCACGCGGATGAGGGTCTGCTCCCGGGCCTGTACCGGGGCGAAGTGGTGGTCAAGCCCCGCAATGCCGACGAGACCCGACTGCCGCTGGAGGTACGCGTGTGGGGCTTTGCGTTACCGAAGACCTCGCGCCTGCGCAGCTCCTACGGCATCAACCTGAGCATGGTCTACAACAAGTACGACCTGGCCGCCGGCCCCGGCCAGCCGGCGGGCTGGGTCTCAGGCTCCTGGCAGGGCGCCGACGTGGAGGGCCGCCCCAACTACTACGGCTCCATGGACTACACCTTGGCCTTCGACTACGAGGTCAAGCACGGCGACCGCCGGTCGTGCCGGGTGGAGGTCACGCGCCTGGAACTCGGCGCCAATGAGTCGCCGCGCTTTTGCTACTACACCCCGCCATTGGAGCTGGAGCCGGACACAGACTATGACCTGTCGGTGTGGTACCGCACGGCCCCCGGAGATGAGCACGGCCCGGCCTGCTATGTGGGGGCCCCCGGAGGCACCGTCTGGCCGCCGACGGAGGGGCAGTGGAAGGAGGGCCGCTTCAGCTTCAACAGCGGCGAAGCCAAGGATCCCCGGGTGTACCTGCGGGTGGATCGCGTAGGCACGGTCTGGCTGGATGATGCCTGGCTCAAGCCGCGGGGCGCCTCACCGTGGGTCAACCTGTTGCCCAACCCGGGCTTCGAGACCGGCGACGAGACGCTGCGCGACACGCTGCGCGAGGCCTACTACGACAGCGCCCTCAAGCACCGCTGCAGCCCCACGGACCTGGTGAAGCCGGACATCACCTTCTCCGAGGACGGGACGGTGCAGATCGACTGGACCCAGTTCGACGAGGCGATGCAGCGGTACATCGAGCAGGGGCTTTCGGCCTTCAATGTGTCCTGGTGCCAGCTCCCCAGCGGCTGGGGCAGCGTGGAG
>CAYRFY010000071.1:14846-17842 GCA_964423635.1 uncultured Armatimonadia bacterium
CGGTGCAGGACGAGGCGCGGATCTCCCGGGCCCGGGAGCTGCTGCGGCAGACCCAGGAGCATCTGGACCAGAAGGGCTGGACGCATCTGGCCTACATCTACACCATCGACGAGCCGGGGGCGAAGGCGTTCGAGCAGGTGAAGCAGGCTTTCGAGCTTGCCCACGCGGCGGCGCCGAAACTCAAGCGTCTGCTCACCTACGGCTACGGCGCCAGCCGCCCCATCGAGCCGGGCAAGCCGGTCTACGCGGACCTGGCCGGCTTTGTGGACATCCATGTCCCGCACAGCGACTGCTATGAGCCCATCTATCTGGGGCAGCGCCGGGCCATGGGTGAGGAGATCTGGGCCTATGTGTGCATCTCCGCCCAGCGGCCGTGGCTCAACTGCTGGGGCATCGACTATCCGGGCATGGACCACCGCCTGCTGTTTTGGCAGCTCTTCGCCAACGACCTCACGGGGTTTCTGTACTGGCAGACCACCTACTGGCTTGACGACCCGTGGGAGAACACCCTCACCTATCCCGGCGGCAATGGGGACGGCTCCCTGGTCTACCCGGGGGAGAGGGGTCCGGTGGATTCCATTCGCTGGGAGCTGTGCCGCGACGGTACGGAAGACTACGACATGCTGCTGATGCTGCGTGAGGCCATCATCTCGGCGCGGGCCAAGGACATCAACATCGATCCGGACCCGTACCTGAAGTTCGATGACCTCACCAGCGACTGGACCACGTACAGCGAGGACCCGTCCGTGCTGGAGGCGCAGCGCAGCAAGGTGGGGGATTTCCTCGAGGAGCTGAGCAGGAGACTGGAGGGCTAGGCGGCGTCGTCTGTCTTGGGGCGGACAGTCGCCATGCACAAGGGGCCGGGTATCGTCTGCTGTTGCCGTGCTCCCCCTCCTCCCGTCTCCGCGGCCGTATCGCGGAGTAAGGGAGAGGGGGCAGGGGGGTGAGGCGCCGTCGCCGTGCGCCGTGTACGAAGGGCCGAGTGTGCGGCCGATGCGACGCGGAGCGTCGCCCGCACACCCGGCCCCTGCGTTGTCGTCGTGCCGTTTGGCGTTGTGGTTGGAGCGCCCTGCCCGTTGCCCTCCGCCGATGCCGGCACGGTCGGCGGCTCCCCTCGTCACTGGGCGAAGAACACCCTCTGCGCCGTCTGCCCCAGCACCGCCGCCTTGTCTGCCTCGCTGAGGAAGTCCAGCCGGTCGCGCACCAAAGACAGGCTGTCTTGATAGGTCTCGTCCTGGACCTGGAAGGGGCAGTCGGTGGCCCACATCAGCCTGTCGGCCCCGAAGGCGGCGTGCACTTGCCGGATCAGCGGGATGAGGTCGTCGTGGGGCGGGGCCTTCGCGCCCAGGGCGTAGAAGGCCGAGACTTTGACCAGGCAGTTGCTCTGCGCCGCCAGGGCGCAGAGGGCCTCGATGTCGGCCTCCATGATGGGGCGGCCGCAGCCGATGCGGGCCAGGTGGTCGATCACAAAGGTCGTCCGCGGGAAACGCCCGGCCGCGCGGCCCACGGCGGGCAGAAACTCGGGGTCGATCAGCGCGCAGACGGCCATCCCCAGGTCCCCGGCGGCGCCAAGGAGCCGCGGCCAGTCTCCCGCGCTCAGCCAGTCTGCCGCCGAAGCCCGCCCGGGCTGTATGCGGAGGCCGCGCACACCCACCCCCCGCAGGCGCGCCATTTCGTCCTTTACTCCCTCGGCCTCGTGGTCGATGACGGCCACACCACCAAAGACGCCGGGAAAGCGCTGCATGGTGTCCACCATGTAGGAGTTGTCGAACCCGTAGTAGCTCATCTGGATGAGGACGATGCGGTCGACGCCGCAGGGGTTGGCATGTGCCAGCAGCTCCTCCGGGGGGAAGGTGGCGGGCTTCATGTGGGCGGCGGAGAAGCCGGGGGCCAGCGGGTAGGCCTCCGTATCGTCGGTCCAGACGTGTACGTGCGCGTCGATGTATGCCATGGTGTTCTCCCTGCCATCGGTTTGGCTGGAGGAATTCGGCACGGCACCGGCGAAGCCCTCTTCCCGCGTTACCGCGGCCTTATCCATCCGGGGGCATCCGATCACCGATGACATCACGAGAGCGCGTGCGCCGCTGCCTACGTTTCGAGAGCCCCGACCGGGCGCCCCGGGATCTGTGGGCACTGCCGGCGGTACCGATGTTCCTGGCCGAGGCGTTCGCCGAGGTCAATCGGCGCTATCCGGGGGATTTCGGCGGCGCCGGCGGTACCTACCCTCAGGCCGAGCGCCAAAGCGGCGAGGCCTACCGGAAGGGGACCTGGGTGGACGAGTGGGGCTGCGTGTGGTCGGCGGCCGAGGACGGCGTGGCCGGTGAGGTGACAAAGCCGCCTTTGGCCGACTACAGCGCCCTGGACACCTATCAGCCCCCATGGGAGCTACTGGACGGTCTGGACCTCTCCATCGTCAACGGCAATTGTGCTCAGTCCGACCTGTACATTCGGGCCGGCTGCTGCGCCCGGCCCTTCGAGCGCATGCAGTTCCTGCGCGGTTCCGAGGCCCTCTTCTACGACCTGGGCTACGACCTGCCCGAGGTCCACAGGTTGCGCGACATGGTGCACGACTACTACGTCCGCGAGCTGGAGTTGTGGGCCAAGACGGATGTGGATGCTCTGTTCTTCATGGATGACTGGGGCACACAGACCGCGCTGCTGATCTCTCCCGCCCAGTGGCGGGAGTTCTTCAAGCCTCTGTACAAGGACTACTGCGACATCGCCCACTCCCACGGCAAGGACATCTTCTTCCACTCCGACGGCTTCATCGAGCCCATCTACCCGGACCTGATCGAGATCGGCGTGGACGCGGTCAACAGCCAGCTCTTCTGCATGGATATCGAGAGGCTTGCCGCCGACTTCAAGGGCAAGATCACCTTCTGGGGCGAGATCGACCGCCAGTTCGTGCTTCCTTTCGGCAGCGTGCAGGACGTAGAGCAGGCGGTCTGGCGGGTGAGGCGGGCCCTGGATGACGGCACCGGCGGTGTGATCGCGCA
>CAYRFY010000072.1:0-17760 GCA_964423635.1 uncultured Armatimonadia bacterium
ATGCAGTAGCTGCCACCCAGTGACCCCAGCTCTCCCACCAAAGAGCCCCAGCCGTGGTACATGATGCCCTTGACCGGGCGCGAGATCATGCCCCAGAAGGCCTCCTTGAGGTGGTCGGGGGCGATGGAGATGAACTTGGCCTCCGGCGCCACCTTCTCCCACTCGGCGCGGTCGCCCTCATCCTCGGGCAGATTGGGGGCCGTCTGCGTCCGGTACCAGATGATCTGGGTCATCTTCATGACGTCCTGGTTGGGCGGGCTCCCGTCGTGCATGGCGAACAGCTCATCGGTGGCCTGGCCGATCTTGATCGGGTCCGGATAGGAGTACGTCCACTGGGAGATATAGTCCACATCACCGCCGCTGCCCCAGATGCTGGGGACCCTCACACCCGGGTCGAACCACGTCCAGATCGGCCTCTTGCTGGTGGACTTGAGACCCTCATGGGTCGCCGTGTGCAATCCGTTCCAGCCGTCGCCTTCTTTCCAGAACCAGCGGTAGAACTCCAGGATCGGATGGTCGTCATCCACCAGACGGTCCACGCCGATCTGCGGCACCATGGCGTAGGGCACTCCGCCCTTGGCCTGAGCCTCTTCGGGGAACTCCCTGCCCGTCGCCACGCGGTACGCGGCCCGGTCCACCTCGTGGAAGCTGAGCTGCGAGGCGTCACGAACCTCGGAGTGGATCAGAGCGGATTCAAAGGCCGGGTGGTCGCCGAAGCTGATGCCTGCCGCGGCGCCGTAGTCGTGGCAGAACTCCCGTACCCTGGGAAAATTGCCGTTGACATTGTCGCCCTCTATCAGGTTTCCATCCCGATCGTAGCGGCCCAGGGCCGGGTCGAATCTGATGGCATCGCGGGCCGGCTGCAGCGTCCCCGCCAGGGTCAGACCGTTGGCGGCCATCTCGTCCAGTCGCGACAGGACACCGGCGATCCCCGAGGTCTCCTGGGCCTCCGTGGGTGCTTCGGCGTCCCACACCTTGCGGGCGTTGACCATGCCCCCGAGGCAGGAGGTGAATCCGATGTCCAGCATGTCCGCGGGCTTGCACCCACCCGCCCAGGAGACCACGGGCATGCGGTGCGGCAGGGGGCGCGGAACGATGACCACCGACCCGGTACGTTCCCTCCGCACCTGCCTTTGCCCCACGGTGGCCTCCACAACGATCGAGAAGGGGTAACCGCCCGGCCTCAGGTGCGTGTTCACAGGCGCCGAGCACTCCGTCGGCCCGGTGATGCTCTCAGGCAGAGGCAGGGCGGTCTCTGCCTCGTCACCGATCCGGATCGTGCCCTTGAGCCCCTGCACCTCCACCTTGCCCTGATAGTCGATGGCCATGCGCAGGGCGGCGTCCTGCTCCATGCGCTCGAAGGCACAGCGGCCCGAAAGCGCCACCCAGAAGGTGTCACTGAAGGCGGAGGGGATGCCGTTGCAGATACGCACCTGGTCGATGAGCCCGGGGAAGGAGGCGTAGGTACTGCCGTGGCGGTCGCCGATGGTAAGGCCGTAGCGGCCGGCGCTGATGGGTCCGCGTCCCGTGGCCTCGCCGCCGCCCACCAGGTCGCCATTGCGGTACAGGCGGCCCCTGCCGGCACCGTCGTACGTGAAGGCCACGTGGGTCCACCGGCCCACGGGGAACTCCAGCGCATCGGTGGAGTACCGCACCACATCGTCGCCGAAGCCTACGGCGGCCTCGAGTCTGGCGCGGCCGTCCCCGCCGCCGCGGAACAAAAGCATGTAGTCTCGGAGGCACTCAGTGTTCGGATTACTGTGCTTGTAGTCCACATACATCTTGTCTAGCACGAAGCAGCGTTCCACCTGGCCCAGGTCGACGCGGGGGTTGATCCACGCCTCGAGGGAGAAGGCGCCGGCCGGAGTGAGGGCGTCCGTGTCGGCTGCCAGCCCGCCGCAGGCGGTCTCATTCGGCCCGCCGGGGCCGCCGGTGGCCTCCAGGGCGCCGTCGAAGCGCCCCTCGGCAACGACACGGGCGTCGCCTCTGAGCGTGAGGTTGTGGCCCTTGCCCGAGCTGTCGGCCGCCTCCGCATCCGGCGCGAATTGCCACAGGCCGATGACATCCGGCCCGGTGGCCTCTTCGCCCTCGTAGGGGCTCTCCCACGGCTCGGCGGCGTGCAGCACCATGGCGCACATCAGGCCAAGGACGCCGGACAGGACGAGACGGATCAAGACCGTGTCCGAATTCATGAGCGGGACCTCCCGGGTACGGGTTGGGGCTTGTTACCCAGATTGCATCACGGCACAGCTCCGGGGCGAAGAGGTGGCAAGACCCTCGGGACGGGCGAGCCGGCACGGGGCGGCCGCCGTCCGGAAGCTCTCCCCCCCTACTTGAGGATTTCCACCGTCACCGGCTTCCAGATGCCGCCGGCGGCGGCGGAGTTGTGCACACGCACGGTGATCTGGTTCGCCTCGCCCCAGCGCACCGCGTCGGTGATGCTCAGCCGGAACGGGATGTCCCAGCCATTGGGGCCGATGTCGTGCTGGCCCACGTACTCCCCGTTCAGCCAGACCCAGGCGATCTCGTCCACGGCCTGGAACTGGATCTCCACCGCATTGCACTCCATCTGCGGGGGCATCTCAAAGTGCCCTCGGTACCAGGCGATTCCGTCGTACTTGCCGGTCTGCTCGTCCCAGAACTGGCCGATCTCGATGGGCTTCCACGATGAATCGTCGAAGTCGGCCTCATACCAGCCCTTGGTGTGCCCTTCGTGCAGGTCGTCGTTCTGGAGCTTCCAGCCGGTCAGGGGCAGCTCAATGGCCTTCAGCACCTCGATCTCGTGGTCCCAGTCCGGTCGGTCCTTGAGCAGCACCGCATCTCTGTGGAACGGCCACAGGGCTCGGCTCGCGGCGTCACGGACCCGCATGGACGGGTCGTTGGCGGCGTTCTTGAGAGCCTCCGCAACCGCCTCCGTCTGCGGCTGCACCGCGGCCAGCAGATCCACGGCGGTCATGCGCACGATCTCGTCCTCGTCGGAGAGAGCCTTTTGAAGCAGCGGCACCGCGGCCTGCGCATCCTGCTCAAACAGAGCCAGGACGGCGGCTCGGCGCACGACCATATCGGAATTGTCCAGGGCGGCCACCAGGCCCGGTCGGGCCGGGGCACCTATGGCGATGAGGCATCGCACCGCCAGACGCCGCACGGGCATGGCGGGGTCATCCAGGGCCGCTACGAAGGCCGCCGGGTCTCCTTGCCCTTCCTGAGCCCTGGCGAGTAGGTCGGCGCGGCGCTGGGCGGGCGACTGGGCGGCACACACCGCCGCGACACCAAGCGCTGCGCAGGTCAGCAGCAGCCACAGGAAGTTACAGGGGCGAGCTTGCATGGTTGGGCCCTCCAATCAAGCCTGGTCACTGGGCGCACGAAGATACAATTCAACCGGCAGATGCCCGCGACCTTCTCCCAACGCCTGGAACCACGGTCTGCGCTCTGTGTAACCTGGGGCAATCACGCGGCACCATAGGAGTCAGATGATGCCGGACAAAACAGGAAGACCACTGAAGGAGAAGCGACCATGAGACGCAATGCGGGATGGCTTGGTGTGACACTCGTGGTGATTGGCGTGCTGGCGCTGACGGCCGCTGTAGTGGAGGCTCAGCCTCAAGGGGGCAGAGGCGCCAGGGGTGGCCGGGGCATGATGGGCGGCGACCCCACGGCGATGATGCAGGTCGAGCTCACCTGGTCCACGGTGAACTTCGCCTGCACCCTGGCCGAGGACCAGTTCGGCACTCTCAGGGCGGCCTGTCAGAAGGCCATGGATGACCGGATGACCGCCTTTGCCGAGGCGCGTCAGGCCCAGGACTGGGCACAATCGGCCGAGAAGGTCAAGCAGATCAACACGGCTCTGGAGGAAGAGGTCAAGAAACTCCTTACCGAGGAGCAACTCGCCGCGGCCACCGCCTGGCGCACGGAACTGACCACCAACATGCAGAAGCTGGTACAGGCCGCCGCGCAGGGCCAGCAACAGGGACAGGCCGGGCGCCGGGGCGGCCCGATGGGCGCCATCATGGGTGCGTTCTATGTGGATCGGCTCTGGGGCCAGGCCACCTTCACCGCCAAGGCCACCGACGAGCAGCTCAAGGAGCTCAAGCCCGACTTCCAGGAGGAGTGGGACCTGCGGAAGGAGGCCCTCGCGGCCGGTGACGTCGAGGCCCTGGGAACTACCGTCGAGGAAGGCCAGAAGCTCCTGATGGAGGCGCTGGCTGATGTGCTAACCGAGGAGCAGATGCAGAGTCTGCAGCGCCGCGGCCCCGGCGCACCGGGCGGCCGTGCCCGACCCGGCGGGGGACAGGGGCAGTAGCGCAGCAGGCCCGGCGAGGGCCGGGGCGTACGCTGTGGTGGCGGGCTGACGCCGCGCCCTACGCGCGAGGCGACAGAAGTACGGCGAGCAGACCGACAGGCTCCATCGGCCCCACCCTGTGAGCGCAGGGTGGGGTCGTCTGCTTCCACGGAGGGTTACGGCGGCCGCGGCACGAATTGCTCGCCGACAGGAAGCGTCGCGGCCCAACACTCCCCTGCAGCGTCAGAGCCCAACCGGAGGCGGACATGATCGACTTCCACGGCCACATCAAGAGCCACGCCCGTGAGCTATACCCCGAGCAGATGCCCCTCACCCCCGAGCAGGTCCTGGACCGCATGAACCGCACCGGTGTCGACATCAGCGTCCTGCAGCCCCTCGAGAGCCCGGAAGGTGGGTGGGGATACTGCCTGACCGAGGACGTGGTGGCCGCACGCAATGCCTACCCGGAGCGGTTCGTGGCCTTCGTCTGCGTCGACCCGCGCTATCCCAAAGCCTGCCGGCTCATCGACCACTTCGTCAAGAACCACAACTGCCGGGGCTTCGGCGAGCATGTGAACGGTCTGCCGTTCGACCACGAGCTCAACAGGGCCATCTATGCCCGGTGCGACGAGTTGGGATTGCCGCTGTGCTTCGGCGATGATCTTGGCTGCTACGACGAGCCCGGTCTCCCGCGGCTGGAGAGGTGCCTTCAAGACTATCGAGATGTCCAGTTCTGCGGCCACGGCCCGGGCTTTTGGTCCGCCATCTCCGCCGATGACGACCGCAAGGTGGCCTACCCCACCACGCCGGTCAAGCCCGGTGGCACACTGGACAGGCTGCTTGACAAGTACGACAACCTCTGGCTGGACCTCTCCGCCGGCTCGGGCTACAACGCCCTTTGCCGCGACCCGGACTTCACCATGGGCTTCGTGCAGCGGCACTGGCGCAGGATGCTGTGGGGTACCGACTACTGCGTGGTGCATCAAAGCACGCCGCAGGTAGAGTGGATCGCCAAGCTCGATGTGGAGCCCGAGGTCAAGCAGGCCATCGCGGATGGGAACGCGAGACGGTTACTGCGGCTGTGAGGGGACGCAAGAGGGCCGGAGGCGTGCGCGCCTCCGGCCCGGCATGCACTCCACCGCACTTCGCAGCGCCACTTCCCGGGACGCTCAGGGCGTGAGGGAGAAGTTGACCGTGGTGGTGGAGCCGGCCAGCACTACTACTCCGGAGGCTGTGGCCGGGCTGTAGCCCGAGGCCGTTGCAGTCACGGTGTGGGTCCCGGCCGGCACGCTGTCGATAGTGTACTTGCCCGCGGCGTTTGTGGTGGCTGCCGCGCCCGTTCTATCCACTGTCACCACGGCACCACTCACCCCCGGCTTGCCTGCCGTGACGCGCCCCGAGATGGTCCCGTAGCCCACAGGAGGCGGAGCCTGTCCCACGGTGAAGGCCACATCCCCCGCCAGCACCTTGGCCCAGAACCCCCCCTTGTCCAGAGTGTAGGTCAGGTTGGCGTGGAAGCTCTCCTCAGTGAGCATGAACTGCACGTCGTAGGCCCCCGGCGCCAACTGCACCTGGTCCGGCAGCGGCCGGGTCGGTTCCCACTCCGCGTAGATGCTGACGGTGTCCTTGGTCCCCACGGCCTCGGTCGGGTAGGCGTATGGCTCCCGCGAGATAGAGTAGCTGACCGCCGCCGAGTCCTGGCGCTTCGGCCGCCGCTGACTGGTTTTCCAGAGCACGTGGTAGCTGCTGTCGAGGGCAAAGGCGTGGCTCGCGCAGCCGTCCGCCCCGGTGACGAACCAGTCAAAGAGGAGGTATCCCTTGACCGTGTGCCCGGCGGCGATGCAGGCCGCGAGGTCCGCGTCGCTCACATTCCAGCCCTCGGTCTCGCACCACCACCGCCCGACGGTGCCGAGCTGGAAGCTCGACCAGGCCTGTGGGTCAGCGGCGTTGGCCGCCGCCGTGGTGCCGATAATCCCCTTCTTGCCCTCAAGCTTCATCTGGTAGGCGAACCAAGGCTTGAGATTACGGGCCTCGACCGTGCCGCTCAGCGTGGGCGCCGAGGCGGCGTAGTCTACCGTCGCCACCGAAGCCGAGGGGGGACCGTAGAAGAACTCAGACTGGAAGGCGTCGCTGTAGAGGGCGTCGGCGATATCACGCCAGCGGAGATCCGCGGAGACGGCCGGCTGCGGGGATAGCGTACTGCTTGCCGCCGGGGAAACGGAGACCATGCCGGCCGGGGTAGCACTCTCTGGGCTGTCACACCCCGCCAGCCACAGCGCTGCGCTCGCCACGAAGGCGAGGACTGAAAGCGGCCCGAGTGTCCTGATCATGTCTATTCTTCCTCCATCGGCGCTGAACGCATGGCGACGAGCGCGCCACGGGTGACCTCAGCGCTACGACTTCGGGAAGGACAGCCGGGCACCTGCCAAAGAACACACAAGTAATAGGCAAGGCGAGGTCAGAAACGTGTCGACCCGTTCGCCGGCCGTGGAGCCGCCCGAGGCGAGGGCGCTCTGGGCTGAGGGTCCAGAAGCGCGGCCGAGAGGGCCACGTTCGCATGGGAGTGTCGTTTTGAAGGCGTCCGCTCCCGGAGGGAGCAGCTCGAAGAATCCCCTGGCATTCAACGGGATTCCTCGCCCAAGCGTCGCAAGCTCGAGCTTGCGACGCCGACGCTCCAGAATGACAGCCTGACGTCAGAACCGGCTTTCCGGCCGGACGTCCAGCCGCCTACTTCGCCGCCGGGGGTTCGCCGGCGTCTTCGCGTCGCTTGTGCTCCAGCAGGGGCAGCAGAATCGCCATCATCCGGGGCATCTGCCAGATGAATGCCGCCGCCGACACCAGACACAGGCTCCCGCCGATGAAGAGAGTCAGTGGGGCGCCGATGTGCGTGGCCGCCGCACCTCCCCACAGGCTCCCGAAGGGCGCGGTACCCATGAACGAGACCATGTGCAGCGACATCACCCGTCCCCGCTTGTCCTCGTCCACAACGCTCTGTAGCAGCGTATTGGCCGAGGCCAATTGGGCCACGATGCCGAAGCCCGTGAACACCATCAGGAGCATGGACAGCGGCAGGAGCCGGGACTGCGACAGGGCGATGATCCCCAGCGAGAACGAGCAGCAGGCCACCGCCATCAGGCGTGGCAGGCCCTCGGGCCGGGCGCGCGAGGCCAGATACAGCGCCCCACCCAGAGCGCCGACTCCCGCGCTGGACATGAGCAACCCCAGTGTCTGGGGCCCTCCCCCCAGCACGGTCTTGGCCAGCACCGGCATCAGCGCCATGTACGGCGTGCCGGCCAGGTTCATCACCGCATTGAGCACCAACGTGTTGCGGATGGGCACCGACTTGCCCGCGTACGTGAGCCCCTCCTTGAGGCCGGCCAGGAACCCCGGGCGCTGTGCGGCACGCCGGCGGGGCACCACATGGATCCGTAGCAGCGCCACGATCACCGCCAGATAGCTGGCGGCATTGATCGAGAAGCACACTCCCTCACCCACCACCGCCACCACGAGCCCCGCCACCGACGGCCCCACCATCCGGGCGCCGTTGATGATGGTGGAATTCAGCGCGATGGCATTGGGCAGATCCTCCCTGTTGTCGATCATCTCGATGATGAACGACTGCCTCGCCGGCATGTCGAAGCCGTTGATGATCCCCAGCATGATGCCCAGAGCGAACAGGTGCCAGACCTCGATGGCCCCGGTGAGCACCAGGACGGCCAATAGCGTCGCCTGTACCATGGCCATGGCCTGGGTCAGCAGGATCAGACGGCGGCGGTCCTTGTGATCGGCCGCCATCCCGGCCAAAGGGGCGACCAGAACCGCCGAGAGCTGGCCCACGAACTCCACGCTACCCAGCAGTAGCGGCGAGTCCGTAAGCCGGTACACCAGCCAGCTCATGGCAACCCGCTGCATCCACGTGCCGATCAGCGAAATACCGTGACCGGCGAAGAACAGGCGGAAGTTCCGGGAGCGCAGGGCGCGCCCGGTCCACTTCACGGAGGCTACTCTTGCGGCGAGGAAATCGGAGATACTCGTGGGGCGCGACACTCCCTATGCGCGTGAACCATCCCGGCGTTGGGGACCACTCTCTATCGTCCTACAGCCACCTGGCGAACCAGTCGAAGACTTTTCGGCCACTCCAGACGTGGCCACCGGGGTGGAAATCCGCCTCGAGGCGGTCTGAGGCCCCGGCGGCGGCGTAGATACGGGCCACCTGCTCGTACGACCGGCGGGCATCGTCGGCGACGAAGCACATGTCCTGATCCCCGATCTCCGCCACCAGCGGCCGCGGGGCGATGAGGCCGGCCACCTCGGCGATGTCACCGATGGTCAGCAGCCCCGGCATGTACTGGGCGCCGCAGAAGTTGCCCTTCCCCCGCAGGCCCATGGCGTCGTGGCGCACCGTGCTTAGGTACCCGCTGATGCAGGCCACCTTCAGCCGCGGGTCCAGAGCCGCCAGGTAGGTGGTCATCGTTCCACCGAAGGACAGCCCGCCGATGGCCAGACGGTCGCCGTCCACCTCCGGACGACTCTGCAGATAGTCCAGGGCGCACATCCCGTCCCAGATCTGCAAAGTCAGCAGGTGGTGGCCCAGATAGCCCTCGGCCATGTAGTTGACATTGCACGGATCGCGCCCCTCTCGTGCCCACTCCGCCGGGCTCCGGCGCTCCCCAAAGCCCCGCCAGTCCGGAGCGATCACCACATAGCCCCGCCGCACGAACTGCCGGGCATAGTCGTAGCTCAGCGCGTCCACTTGCTGCTGCTCCTCAGGGCCGTCGGCCACGCCGCAGACGTCGGCCTTGCCCCGCCCATGGCCGTGAGCCGCCAGGATGCCGGGCCGGCGCTCCCCGGGCGCCAGGTCCTTGGGGATCAGCACATACGCCACGGCGCTGCAGTATTCCTGGGTATCGTACACCACCCGCTGTCGGAGGTAGTCACCGCAGTCTACCGTCTCAGTGATCTCGGGGTCCAGAGGCACCGGCTCCGGCAGCGCCCCCAGCAACTGACGCAGGCGGGCATCGAAAACGCGCCGCCAGCCGAGCCAGTCCTCCCGAGTAGAGCCGGTGAAGTTGAGCTGTGGTGACATGTGGGCAAGCCGAGCCTGAACGCTATCGTAGGGCGAGAGGTAGCGGGGTTTGGCGGTCATGGAGGGTGAACTCCCCGGTTTGGGTGTGCGGCCTCGAGAGTCGGCCAAGTCGGCCGGGCGGCCTCCGGCAAAGGGGACGGAAACAGCATACGGGCAGGGCGCCTGCACCCGCGGCGACGCCCTGTGGCCAACCACCGGAAGCCGCTGCCCCGGGCTGATCTCAGACGGCGCGGGATCCCGGTGTTGCCGGGAGATTCCTCGAGCTGCTCGCCGCGGGAGCGGACGGTCTCAGAATGCCACTCCCCGGCGAATGTGGGCGTACCGACCACGCCTCTACCCCACCGGCACCGCGGTACCGCTCTCGGCGGACCGGTAGATGGCGTCACTAATCTGCGCGATCACCCGGGCCCGCTCCAGGCCGGTCTCGGGCTGGTGCCCCTCGCGGATGGCGGAGGCGAAGTCGGTGAGCAAGCGCTCGCTCATCACATCGGTGGGCTCCTCCTGCTCCCAGATCGTCTTGGTCTGCACGCCCTGCTCTGTGGAAGCATCGTCGAAGAGGATGCGCTTGGGGCTGGACTGGGTCATCGTCAGGCGCAGGGAGCCCTTGGTGCCGATGATCTGCCATCCCACCTCGGCCGCGATGGGCATGTACTCGCCACGCTCGATGTGCAAAGCGACGCCGCCCTCGCAGTCGATGAGAGCGATGTAGTGGGTTTCGGCATCCGAGCCCGGGGCGATATGGCCCTCGAACTGCGGCGGCACGGTCCACGTCTTGGCGAAGCAGGTCCTGGGGCGCAGGGACCAGCCGGTGATACCCAGCAGATAGTCCAGGTCGTAGCAGCCCCAGTTGGTGAGGATCCCGCCGGCGTTGAGGTGCTTCTTCAGCCGCCACTCGGGGGGCTGTCCCTGTGGCGGTGGGCCGGCGGCGACGAAGGAGCGACAGAACACCGAGCGTAGATCGCCCAGGGCGCCGGTGGCGATGAACTCGGCGGCCGCCCTGCCGCCGTCCACCAGCCGGTAGCGGCTGGAGCAGCACGCGGCTACCAGATCGCCGCGCTCGTCGATCATCTTCTCAACATCCTCGGCGCACATGGCCACGGGTTTCTCGGTGAGCACGTGCTTGCCGCGAGAGAAGGCGTGGAGCGCGAGAGGGAGCCGGCCGCAGGCGGGCAGGGCCAGCACGACGGCCTCCACCTCGGGGGCGTCAATCAGATCGGTGCCCTCGAGGTAGGTCTTGGGCACCGAGCACTTCTCCGCGGCGGCCCTGGCGCGGTCCTCGATGAGGTCGGCGACGGCGACGAGCTCTACCAGTGGTGACTTGAGGGCTCCCGCCATGTGGTGGGGGCCAATGACACCACAGCCGATGACTCCGAGCTTCACAGGCTGCATGTGACCACTCCTTGGCACGGGCGACCGCTCGGCGGGCGCCGGTGCTTGTGGTATTGTCGCGTCCGGGCAAAGGAGAGTTTCGGCGTGAGGCCGCCGTGGGCCTTCCGGCCGGTTCGTGGAGAGCGCTGTTGGAGGGCGCGGAAGAACTGGGCTTCGTGTGGCGTATCTGTGCCCGAGAGCCCCGAGCCGTGGGCACCTTGCCGCCGCCCGCAGGAAACCCGGGGTCTGGGGCCTGTGCCCTCATCGGTGTGGCGGGGCGGAGCCCCACGCCGTCGGCCGTTTGCAGGGGCCGGGTGTGGCGCGTGCGGGTATGTTTGCCGCGTAGTGCGTGACTTGTCACGCGCCCAGCGAGCGGCGCGCACCGGCCGAGGGCACCGCTCTTCGCGTCCTGGCGCAAATACGGGGTCTGGGGCCCGTGGCCCCAGCGGGGTTTGGGGCAGAGCCCCACGACGTTGGCCGTAGCCGTAGGCGGTGTTTGCCTGCCAGACACATGGGGGCAGAGGCCCGCGACCCTGGCCGTAGCCGTGAGCGCGGTAGAGCCTCTGGGCCAGGATGTGTCGGGCCAAGGGTCTGTGGGGTCCGGCGCCGGTGCCTGCGATGATCGCTCTACGCGGGAAAGCCCTCGGTCCGCGCGATGATCTCGTCTTGCAGGCTGCGCCCCAGGTGGGTGAAGTCCGCGCTGTAGCCGGCCACGCGTACCATCAGGCCCTCGTGGGCGGCCGGGTCTTCCTGCGCGCGGCGCAAAGTCTCGGCATCCACCAGGTTGATCTGCAGTTGGCTGCCCCCGAGCTGGACGAAGGTGCGGATGAGCGCGACCACCTTCGCCCTGTGCGTCTCCGTGGCGAAGTCCGCCGGACACAAGCGCAATGTGGAGATGTTGCCGGCGATGATCCTCGAATGGTCCAGCCGGCACAGGGAGCGGATCAGTGCTGTGGGGCCGCTGTGGTCCCGGCCCTGGGAGGCGGCAAGAGAGTCCGCCAGGGGCTGCCCGGCCCGGCGGCCGTCCAGGGTGGCACCCATTCGCAGGCCGTAGCCGATGTGCATGTTCTCCCCGCCGGCGAGATGCCCCAGCACCAACGCCGAGCGCAGAGGCGTGCTCCGCCGCTCCAACGCGTCGGCCAGCAGGTCGATGAGACGCGCGGCGATGGCATCCACTTCCGGCTCATCATTTCCATAGCGCGGCAGGCCGTCGATCTGCGCCAGAGCCGCCGGGTCTCCACCGTCCACGGCCGCGACCAGCTCCGCCAATGCTCTATCCGCACAGAACGCCAGGGCCTCGGCGGCCTGAATCATCTCCGCCGCATTGGGTAGCCCCATCGCCTCCCAGTGGCCCAGGTGGGTCTCGGCGCCGCCGTGGGCCACGTCCAGGCAGCGCTCCAGGCAGACGGGCATCAGCAGCGTGGGTTGGTAGTAGGTGCCCACACGCTCGTCGCACCAGGCGTTGGCGATCTTGCAGGCCTCCGCCACCTTCTCCACGTGCTGCTCGAGGGCGGTCCAGAGCTGCCCCGAGCTCTCGCAGCCCCGGGCGGCGCAGTCGCGGATGGCCTCATCCACCAGTAGGGCCAGGTTGATCCAGCCGTTCGGGGCGCCCCAGTTGCCGCGGCCGGGCGAGACCACCTCGGTGCAGCCGCTGAGGGCGTAGTCCCGGGCCTGCTCCAGCGGCACGCCCAGCCTCGTCAAACCCTGGACAATCGGCCGGTCACCGTAGAAACTGGGCTCTGCAAGGTTCTCGCCGAGCATCGCCACCGACAGCTCCAGCACGTCCTGTGGGGTGTCCTCGTGGCAGCGGACGTACACCGTCGGCCGCAGAAGTCGCACATTGCGGATAGCCTGCAGGAACTGGCGGGTCAGGTCATTGCAGGCGTCCTTGCCGTCGGCCAGGACGCCGCCCAACGTCAGGGTCTGCACGGAGCTGACATTGTAGACCCCCTCCATCACATCTCCGTGGAGCTTGATCATCAGACACTCGATGAGCTCCAGGGCGCGCTGGGGCGTGATGCGTCCCGCGGCGAGGTCTGCCTGGTAGAAGTCATTGAGGTACACATCCACCCGGCCGGTACCGTCGCCGGCGACCATGTAGGCAAACCACAGGCTCTGCAAAGCCTCGTGGAAGGTCTCGGCCGGCCGGGCAGGGACCTTCCGACAGATGTCGGCGATCTGGAGAAGCTCCGCCGCCCGCCGGGGCTCGGCGCTCTCGGCCAACCGCTCACAGGCCGCGGCATAGGTCAGGGCGTGCTCGATCATGGCCTCATGGCCCATGGCGAAGCCCAGGGCAAACTCGCGCTGCTGCCCCTCGCCGGTCTCGGCGATCTCCCTGGCCCGACAGGCAAGCTCGAGAGACCCCGTGCGGATGAAACCGGCGTAGTCGACCACCTTGTGGTTCAGTGAGCCCTGGGGCGAGATCAGCCCCCGGGCGGCCATAGCGCAGACCTCCGGGTACTGGGGCGGGGCGTTCTTGGCGAACCCGTCGATGTAGGAGGCACTGCCGTCCGGGAGCCAGCCGTGGGCGGACCCCTCGGTGGCCCTTACCCGGGCGCCGACGATCAGCTCGCCCTCGCGGACGACGGGCGTCAGGCTGGGGTGGACCCGGGCGAAGCAGTGGGCCGCGGCCAGGAAGGGTCCCACGCCGTCCGGGGGCTCACAGGCCTCGAAGAGCTGTCTTTGCTCCTCGAAGGGCAGGTGTGGGCGGCCGATGGCGTCCAGCGCCAGTGCGTGCACACGGGCGGTGGAGCCACGCCGCCGCTCGCCACTCTCATCGCGCACGGCGGCGGGGACACAGGACAGTTCCACGAGGTCTCGGGACATGGGTGATGGGTACCTCTATCGCGGTATGGATGTTCCGACTGCGAGATGGTGCATGCCGGGAGGTCTCTGGTTCGTCGCGGGCCTTTGGCCCGCCTTCGCTGTCCTTCGCGGACGATGCCCAGAGAGGGCCAGCCCGACAGCCAACGGCCTCTCCCCGAGCTCGGTTGGCGCCGATCGAGCCTGTCGGCTAAGTCAATTGGGCCGCCTACGTGCCTCGTTGCCATGGCTCGAAACGCGTAGGATGAGTGTCGTCATGGTGTTTGAAATGTGTTACCGCCGCATTGAGGACGCGCTTACCCACGGGACGTCACTCGCCTGCGCGTATCCGAGGGTCCGAGAGGACTTCATCGGCACGCTCGATCGCCCCGCCCGCGAATGACCCACCGGGTCGGCCGATCGGCCCTTCTGGCCTGAGGGAATTGAGCGGCCTTGAACGACCCCACCCCTCAGCCCTCCGCAGGCACCAGCCTGATCCTCTGCAGGTTCATCAGTCCTCCGCCGGGCAGCCGTACAGGCTTCACGCTCAGGCTTACTCTCCCGACCTCGCTCAGCCTCACGCGGCCCAGCGGGAAGTCCCTGAAGGCGTCCCAGGCTCCGGTGTTGTGGATCTGATGCTCCAGACGCCGGCCGGCTACCAGCAGTTCGAAGCTCCGGTCCGCCGCGACGCCGGCATATGTAGCGATCACTTGAAACTCGCCGGGACTGCTCACCAGCAGGTCCCAGCTCGCCCAGTCGTCGGCGTCGATCCAGCGTCCCAGGTTGTCCTTGGTGGCGGTCTTCTCGTAGAACAGCTTGTCGCCATGGATGGCCGCCTTCGCCGCATGCAGGTCGAAGCCGCCGTCATCGGCCTGTGGGATCGGCGGGGTCTTGGGGCTGCCGTAATGGTTGGCAACCAGCGCGTCCACGGCCACCGGGGCCACGTTGGGGCTCTCGGGTGCGTCCACGCCGGTCAGCACTGCGCTCTCGCCCTGTCTGAGGTCGAGTCGCAGCAGGCCGTCGCCCTCGTCGACGGCCTTCACAGCGCGCGCCCCACGCACCTGAACCGGGCCGATCAGGTCTGTGCGTACGCGGCAGGGCTCGCCGGCGAGGCTCTCGATACGCACCCACTGCGTCCTGCCCTCCCTGCGCGCGGCACTGACCAGAAATCCGCCCTCTCCCCGCAGCCTGTGGAAGGTCACGTCCTTCCACGTCTCGGGAACCGCGGCAAACACACGTAGCGTGCCGCCCCAGCTCTGCAGCAGCAATTCGTGAACCGACTGAGCCGCCGAAAGCGGGGTCTCGATGACCGGACCGGCCTCGAGGTACATTGTGTTGGGCTTCACGTAACGGTCGAGGAACCGGTTCATATACCCCAGCGCCTCGTCTCCGCGGCCCATTCCCGCCGCGATGGCCGCGGCCCCGGTGAAGGAGTAGCCCTGCAGGGCTCCCTCGAAGCTGATCCAGTGCCGCAGCGACCTGTCAATCAACTCGCGGCTCTCGGGCTGCTCCCCGTTCAGCAGCCGCAGTGGGTAGATCATGAGCAGGTGGGAGAAGTGCCGGTGTGACTGGGCGAAGGGGACGCCGGCCCCGACCATCAGCCCGTTGTCGTCCATCGGGTAAGGAGCCAGGTTGTGCAGTGTCTCGCGCCACGTTGGGGCGAGAGGATCGGCCAGGCCCAGACGGCCATCGGCCTCCAGCAGTGCGGTCAGACCCCAGCGCAACAGGGACAGGTCGTAGTTGGTGTCCGGGGCCTGCTCCGGGTACTCGGGGGAGATGGACACCGGCAGGTGGAGCCGACCGTCATCACCTTGCTGCAGAATGTGAAGATAGTATCCCACCGCGCGCCTGAGCAGGGGCAGCAGGTCTTGTCGCAGGCGATCGTCATCCCCGGCATAGCGGCACTGGAGCCAGTAGTTGTGGCAGGCCCACAGCAGGTTGCCCCTCTCGGCGCCCACCGCCCCGACGCAGTCATAGCTGGTGGCCCGGGCGATACCTGCCGCATCCTGTCGCATCTCGGGCGGCACATTGCCCGCCAGTGCGTCGAAGCCTGCGTCCAGCATGTTGCACAGCGAGAGGCCCAGGTCCAGCCGATTGGCGGTGTACACCGGCCAGTAGGTGAGCTGGATGTTCAGGTTCCACCAGATCGCCGGCCAGGGAGTGGAGCGAAACTAGGGGCCCATGAGGTCGATGGCCGGCCGATCCGCGCGCGTGGCGGAGGCGAGCTTGTACATCTGGATCCAGTAGAAGCTCTCCATCCGTGCATCGGGGATTGAGACGAACGCCTGCGGATAGAAGGTGTGCCACCAGTCGCGATGTGTGTCCAATAGTGCCTGGAGCCCCGCCTTCTCCGCGGCCACTACGGCCGCTACGGCCTCCTGCTTGCCGCCGACCTCGGGAAAGCTCTCGCCCACACTGAGCCACAGCACGCGCCGGTTGGGCGAGAGCTCTTGCTCCCGCCGGGCCAACGCGTACTCGCCTCCCGCGCTTCGCCCCTGTGTCCACACCGCGGTGCCCTCTGCCTCGTCCTGCGTCCCCGGAGGGTTGGGGTTCGTGGCCTCCTCCTTGTGGTAGACGCTCCGGGGGTTCACCGGCAGCCCGGGACGCCAGTGCCAGCGGCAGCCGTTCTCCTCGCCCGTGGTCTGCAACTCGACGACCGTCACAAGGTCCTCGGCATGGGTCAGGCAGCGGAGGGCGATGGTGCCGCGATCGGTGACGATCTCGCCGCGCGCCTCGGCGTTCCACAGGTCCAGGCGCATGGTTCCGCTCGCTATCTGTCCCACGGGCCGGAGGAGCATCTCGCCGAGGTGCAGGCGGTGATTGCCGTTGGGGCGGTGCTCCACCACGTCACTGCGCCCGATGTCGAAGCGCAGGCCGCCCTGAGCATCGCGGTAGATCATGGCTCCCAGCAGACCATTGCCCACGAAGGCTCCCTCATGCCAGGCGGCAGGGAGCTCTTCCCACACGAGGTCTTGGCGTGCCAGGAACTCGGTCCAGGAGACCTGCTCCCGGACGTCGAGCTCCGTCGCAGAGCAGCGGGGGAGGTTGCAGACCGAGGCAAACAGGGCGACCAGGCAGAGCGCGGCGCCGGCTAAGTGCTGGATGGGGAGCATCTACGGACCCTCCGGGACGCTTTGGCGGCCTGTTCGCCGGGGCACAGAGCCTGTCCTGCCGTGCATTCCACCCAGAAGTCCGGTCGAAAAGCGGGTTCTGTCGTGAGAATGTTACCCTGAGCGTCAGTCTCGCGTAGCGAGATAGCGAAGGACCTCATTGAATGCCAGGGGATTCTTCGAGCTGCTCCCTTCGGGAGCGGACGCTCTCAGAATGACATTCCAATGCGAATGGGGGCTTTTCGGCCGCGCCTTCAGGCGCAAAGCCCGGGGGATCGGCCTGATTGACCGGCGCCCCGGGCTGTATCCAAGATCCGCAGCTCCACCCAGAGCGGGGCTAGCCGCTCTTCTTGGCGGGCTTATCGATCATGACCGCCTTGCTCTTCCCGTCCCAGTTCACCTTGGCCCCCGTGGCCTCGCCCATCTTCCGCAGCGGAAGAAACAGACTGCCGTTGACCACGATACCCTCGTCCTTGGAGATCATCACACAACTGTCCTCGGTGCAGACCTGAGCCTTGTTGATGTTGGCGTGCCATTTCACATCACAGCCCAGCGCCGCGGCACCGGCACGCAGAGGGACATACACCGTGCCCCCGCGCATGCGCGCGGAGGGGTCCAGGTTCTGCAGCTTCCCGTCCACGTAGACCTTCACCATGACATCCTGCGCGGTGGCCACCGCGACGAGCCCCATCAATAGCACCATGGCCAGTATCACTCGCATTGCTATGCCTCCCTATGGCATCTGAGTGTGAACACGTCTGGTCTATAGACGTATGTAACCTGGTTACGGTTCGCCGGGTCGGCACATGGCCTGGATGCGCGTCGCTGAGCCTCCGCCCCTCGTTCGCGGTGCCCTGTGCTCCCCAAAACGGTAGCCCGCTACGCCGTCCAGATGAAGTACGCCCCCACCGCGATGAGCAGCCACCCGCCCACGCGCTGGATGGTCACCGAATACTTCGTGAACCGCTCGAGGCTGGTTAGGGCCCCGGCGACCGTGCCGATGATCACCAGCGGCAGGCCGTGGCCCACGGCGTAGGTGAACATGAGCAGCGAGCCATAGGCCACCTGGCCCTTGGAGGCGATCATGGCCAGGATGAGTGTCAAGATCGGCATGG
>CAYRFY010000073.1:0-4052 GCA_964423635.1 uncultured Armatimonadia bacterium
CGCCTCCGTGCCCGCGGTCTTCCAAGACCGCACCGTAGACCACAAACATCACGCCAGTAACCCCAACAGCAGCAGAACGCCCTCCGTGCCCGCGGTCTTCCAAGACCGCAAGATGAGGCACAACCGGTACGTCGATAGACACTCACTGTGCGAACGCACGTCCCTGTCGGGAGGAGACCCGCAGCCTATGCGGGTTCGGTGGGCGCGTGTGCGCCCTACCGTGCGGTCTTGGAAGACCGCGGGCACGGGGGCGACCCCAGCGTGGTTGCGGTCGTTGGCGTGCGCAGTGCGCCCTATCTTGCGGTCTTGGAAGACCGCGGGCACGGAGGCGGCCCGAGCACGGTTGCGGTCATTGGCGTTCGCGGTGCGCCCTACCTTGCGGTCTTGGAAGACCGCGGGCACGCACTGCCGGCAGGCCTTGTGGTGCGAAGGTCTGGGTGCGACGCAGGAGGAAATGTTCACTACTCCACTGACGTGCAACTGCCTCGGGCCAAGGCTGGTGATGGCATTGCGAAGGCTGCCCGCGCCCCTGCTGTGCCCCGTACTGATCGTCGCGCTCCAGGCCTGTGGTGTTCCCCAGGCCCCCGAAACGGCCGCCGAGACCTTCGGCTGCGAGGCCAATCCCACCGGCGACCCCATCGGGGGCGGGGAGGGTTACCGCGACATCCGCAGCGGCGGAGACATCATCGTCACCTCGGCCGAGGAGTTGGTCCGGGCGCTGGCCGGGGCGCAGCCGGGCCAGGTACTCTTCATTCCCGACGGGACGACCCTCGAGCTCACCGGCCGCCCGACGCTGCGCATTCCCAACGGCGTCACTCTCGCCGGCACCCGCGGCCTGCAGGGCTCGCCGGGAGCCCTCGTAGTACGCAAGGACCCGGGCGGCACGATGCTGGTCACCGGCGGCGATGGTGTGCGTCTGACCGGCCTGCGCTTTCAGGGCGCCGAGGGAGGCGCCGACAGAGTGGCGGCAAGCTGCAGCTTCTTCTCCATCGGCCACTACGGGGCCCAGGTGGACAACTGCGAGATCTTCGACTTCAACGTCAGCGGCATCGGCGTGAGTGACGCCGCCATGGGCGTGTACATTCACCACAACTACATCCACCACTGTCAAAAGGGCGGTCTGGGCTACGGCGTGTCCACCAACTCCTCTGACGTGTACATCATCGCCAATGTCTTCGACTACTGCCGGCACCACATCGCCTCCAGCGGTTCGCCGGGAGCGGGCTATGAGGCGGCGTGGAACCTCGTGCTGGAGCATGCCACCAGCCACCATTTCGACATGCACGGCGGTCGCGACCGCGGGGACAGCACCAATATCGCCGGCGACTGGCTGCACATCCACCACAATACCTTTCGCGGCACACAGCGCCACGTCGCGATTCGCGGCGTCCCGTCCTTTGGCGCCGAGGTGCACCACAACTGGTTCGCCGGACCTGCTGAGAAACAGGTGGTCAGCGGCGGCAACACCCGGGTGTATCGCAATGTGTACGGCCCGGAAAAGACACCGGAGGAGTGATCCCATGCCGGTAGCCAAGCTCAGTCTGGCGCTGCTCTTTCTGGCCGGCACGACGGTCCCGGGGGCGCAGGATCGTCTCGGCGACCCCCTGCCCGAAGGTGCCGCACAGCGCCTCGGTACCGCCCGCTTCCGCTATCCCTCCGGGATCGGTGATCTGTGCTATACCCCCGATGGCCGCGGCCTGATCGCGGTGGGCAAGAGCGTTGAGGTGTGGGACCTGGAGAAGGGTCTTCTGGTTGAGACCCGGCAGATCGCGCAGGGATCCATCGTCGGCCTTGAGCCCGGCGCCGACGGCAAGCGTCTGCTCATCGCCGACAGCAATGGAACGTTCTACGAGTGGGACCTTTCACAGGGCAAGCCCGGGCCGGCCGTGAACATCGGCCACGGGAGCTTCCGTGCCGCTCACTACTCACCGGACGAGACGCGGGTGCTCACCACCGGCGGCAGCCCGCCGGTGATCAGGGAATTCTCGCTGGCGACGGGAGAGCAGCTTATCTCCATCCGTGGCCAGATGCACTCGTTTTCGGAGGCCATCTATGGTCCGGATGGACTGACGGCGTTGGTGGACGGGGCGAACGGCTCCGGCCCGGTGCTGGCCCACTACGACCTGCGGACCGGGGAACTTCTGAACGCCTGGGTCAAGGACTACTATGCCCACGCCCGCAGCCTGGTCTTGTCGGCCGACCAGACCCGGGTGCTCATCGGCAGCCGTCACAGCGCCACCGAGTGGCTCCTGGACGGCTACAAGGAACTGGGCAAGTTCACCGGACATCACGGGCACGCCGTGACCTCGGTGGCGTATTGCGCAGACCCGGAGCAGCTCCTCACCGGCTCTCGCGACGGCTCCATCCGCCGCTGGGACCGCGGGGAGGCCAAGGTGCTCCTGCGCTGGTGCCCGCATCAGGGCCACGTCACCCGCATCCGCGTGTCGCCCGACGGCAACTGGGTGCTGTCGTACGGGGCCAATACGGTGGCCGAAAGCGACATTGAGACCGGGGCGGCAAGGGTGGACTGGGCCCGGCACCGGGGCGCCGTGAACGCCCTGGCAGTGGTACCGGGGACGACGACGGCCGTCACGGCCTCGTCGGACGCCACGCTGCGGCTGTGGAACGTTCAGTCCGGGGAGCCGGAGGGGCTCATTGAGGGGCTCAATCTCGGCGCCTATGCACTGGACGTGTCTCCGGACGGCGGGCGGATGGCCGCGGGGTGCAAGGACGGCGTCATCAGGGAGTACCGCATTGCCACGCGGGAGCAGCTCCGCGAGCTCAGCGGGCATCTGGGCTATGTGCGCGCCGTGCGGTATGCTCCCAACGGCGATCTGCTGTCCGCCGCCGGAGACGGCACGATCCGGGTCTGGGGTCCGGAAGGCACAGAGCCGCGGCAGGTGCTGCGGGGCCACCGGGGAGGGGTGCCGGCGATAGCGGTGAGCCGTGACGGAGGCCGACTGGTGAGCGGCGGCCGGGACGGCACGGTGCGTCTGTGGGACCTTGAGGACGGGACCCTTGTCTCCACGCTCACCGGGCATCGAGGCTGGGTGCACAGCGTGGCTTTGAGCCCGGACGGCGCCTACGCCCTGTCCGGCGCCCGGGACGGGAAGGTCCTCAAGTGGGACCTGGCGCAGGGCACCCTCGCGGGCGAAACGCACCTGGGCGGACGGGTGCCGGCGCTGGCCGTCGACCCCGACGGTCGGCACTTCTACGCCGGCGGCACCGACCGGAACATCACCCGGGTCGACCTGGCGACCATGGAAAAGCGTGCCGTCCTGTCCGGGCATGAGGGCGAAGTGCTGGCCATCACCGTTGCCACCGACGGCAGGCTGATCTCGGCCGGCGCCGACACAACAGCGCTGGTGTGGCCCGTGGGGCAATAGGGGATGTGGGGCCAAAGCCGCTCGGTTGGCGGGGGCCGGGGATGCTCGGGAGCTCCGGTCCAGAGGCGCGGCCAGAAAGCTGGGCCTGCCGTGGAAACGTCATCCTGGAGCGCCGGCGGCGCAAGCTCAGGCTTGCGCCGGTTGTGCGAAGGATCTCATCTAGTGCCAGGAGATTCTTCGAGCTGCTCTTGCCGGGAGCGCATGCTCTCAGAATGACATTCGCGGCGAAGGCGGGGTCGTCGGCCGCACCTCTGGAGATGGAGCCCAAACGCCCGCCGAGGGCATGGACCGCTTGCGGCCCGTACCGCCGGCGTCTATAATCGCCCGGGGCAGTGGGGAAGCTCGCGCAGGCTTTGACGACCTCACATCGCGAGACACGGACCAACTCACATGGGACAGGCTGGTGTAAGGAATGCTCAGTGACCTTGAGATTGCGCAGGCTGCCAGGATGCGACCGATCGTGGATGTCGCCGCCGATGCGGGCATCCTGGAGGATGAGCTGGATCTGTACGGGCGCTACAAGGCCAAGGTGGACCTGTCGATTCTCGAACGGCTCGGGAACAGGCCCGATGGCAGGCTGATCCTGGTCACGGCCATCACGCCCACTCCGCTGGGGGAGGGCAAGACGGTCACCACTCTGGGCCTGGGCCAGGCTCTGCGGTACAT
>CAYRFY010000073.1:4097-5547 GCA_964423635.1 uncultured Armatimonadia bacterium
GGAAGAGGGCGGTGACCACAACCCGCGAGCCCAGCATGGGGCCGGTGTTCGGGATCAAGGGTGGGGCGGCCGGAGGCGGTTACGCCCAGGTCGTGCCCATGGAGGACCTCAACCTGCACTTCACCGGCGACATCCACGCCGTGGGCGCGGCCAACAACTTGCTGGCCGCCATGATCGACGCCAGCATCTGGCACAAGAATCCGCTGCGCATCGATCCGTACAGCATCTCCTGGCGGCGCGGCGTGGACATGAATGACAACTTCCTGCGCAACATCGTGGGCGGTCTGGGCACCAGTGGAGACGGGAGGCCGCGCACGACGGGCTTCGACATCACCGTGGCCTCGGAGGTCATGGCGATTCTGGCGCTGGCCACCGACCTTGGGGACCTGCGCCGGCGACTGGGGCGGATCCAGGTGGCGATGAATGCCGACGGGGAGGCCGTGACGGCCGAGGACCTCGGTGCCGCCGGAGCGATGACGGTGCTCCTGCGCGATGCCATCAAGCCCAATCTCATCCAGGCTCTGGACGGCGGCCCGGCCTTCGTCCACGCCGGGCCCTTCGCCAACATCGCCATCGGGACGAACTCGATTCTGGCCGACAAGATCGCGCTCAAGTGCGCCGACTACGTGGTCACCGAGGCCGGCTTCGGTGCCGACTGCGGGGCGGAGAAGTTCCTGGACATCAAGTGTCGCGTGGGTGAGATGCAGCCCAACTGCGTGGTGATCGTCGCCACTGCCAAGGCGCTCAAGATGCACGGTGGGGCCTTCAAGTTCCCGCCCGGGGTCAAGCCGCCGCAGGAGGAGATCGAGAAGGAGAATCTGCCCGCTCTGGAGGCCGGGGCGCAAAACCTCGTGAAACACATCGAGAACATGCGCCTGTTCGGCCTGCCGGTGGTGGTTGCGATCAACGCCTTCTCGTACGACACCGAGGCGGAGCTGGCGGCGATGGAGCGCATCTCGCTTCAGGCCGGCGCCGACGCCGCGGTCTGCAGCCACGTACATGCCCGGGGAGGCGAGGGTGGCGCCGCACTGGCCGAGGCCGTAGCCGCCGCCTGCGACAAGCCCTCCGAGTTCAGGTACCTGTACGATCTTCAGGCCCCGATCAAGGACAAGATCGAGACCATCAGCAAGACCATCTACGGCGCGGCCGGAGTAGACTACGCCCCGGAGGCGGACAAGAAGATCGCCAAGTTCACCGAGCAGGGCTACGGCAACCTGCCGATCTGCATGGCCAAGACCCACCTGTCGCTGAGCCACGACCCCAGTCTGAAGGGACGGCCAACGGGGTTCGTGGTGCCGATTCGCGACATCCGCCCCTCGGTGGGAGCGGGCTTCTTGTACCCCCTGTGTGGCGAGATGCGGACCATGCCGGGCCTGCCCACCCGCCCGGCGGCCGTGGATGTGGATATCGACGAGCACGGCAACACGGTGGGGCTGTTCTGAGCCGTCGT
>CAYRFY010000073.1:5647-17627 GCA_964423635.1 uncultured Armatimonadia bacterium
CCGCCATCGGGGCCATGGCCACCCCTCCGAAGCTGGGGGCGATTCTCGCCACCGACAACAAGGGCGCGGCCTTCTATGCCGCCAGCCAGGCCAAGGCATGCGAGGAAGTGGGGATCGACTTCGAGTTGTGCGAGCTGGGGGCTGAGGCCGATCAGGCCTGCATCGAGGCCAAGATCGCGCAGCTCAACGCCGACGCCGGCACCACGGGCATCATCTTGCTCATGCCGGTGGCTCCGGGAGTGGATGCCCGCACCGCCCAGCGCCGCATTGACCCGAAGAAGGACGTGGACGGCGTTCACCCGGCGAACCTCGGCGCCGTGGTGCAGGGCTCCTCGACGCTGGCCCCGTGCACGGCGCAGGCCGTGTTCGCGCTGGCTCAGGCCGCCGGGGTGCCGCTGTTCTCCGACCCCGCCTCTGCGGCCCAGAAGGGCGCGGAGGTCTGCGTGGTGGGGCACAGCGAGATCGTGGGCAAGCCCAGCGCCCTGCTCTTGCTGGACAAGTTCTGCACCACCACCGTCTGCCACATCGGCACGCGAGACCTCAAGGCCCACACCACCGCCGCGGACGTGCTGGTCGTCGCTGTCGGGAAGGCCGGGCTCATCAAAGGCGAGCACATCAAACCAGGGGCTATCGTGATTGATGTGGGCATCAACCGCATCAAGACCGAGGACGGGAAGACCAAGACCGTTGGTGACGTGGTGTTCGAGGAGGCCGTGCAGGTCGCCTCCCAGATCACCCCGGTGCCCGGCGGTGTCGGCACCGTGACCACGGCGATGCTGCTCAAGAACGTCATCGACGCCGCGAGGCTGCAGGGGCAGTAGGGCGTCTTTCGTAGGGCGCGGTGCAGGTACCCCGGCGACCTTGGCGCTTCGCCATGGCGCGGTACAGGCCCGCGCCCTACAGCACGGGAGCTGCTCCCCGCCGGGCCGTGTGCCGTTCCACTTGCGGAGGCTTTCAGGATGCCTACCTGCGCGGTGAAGCGCCCCAAGATGGGAGCCGGGGTGAGCGCAGCCACGATCGTGAGCGGGTAGGCGGGGCGACGGGTCCGGTGACCGCTACAGGCCTCGGCGCCACTGCTCCAGTGCCACGGCAAGTGAGTCATGGAGCCAGCGACCGAAGCGGTCTGCGAGGCCTGCCTCTTCGTCCCTGTAGTTGAACTGGAACACCTCCGAGCATGCCACCTCGAGCCCCGCCACCACCGGCCTCAGATCATCCTCCGTCTCGTCCCGGCGGTAGGTGCAGACGCTGCAGGCCAGCACGCCGCTGAAGGTCCGGCCCAGGCCATGGAACGAGACCAGTAACTCGGTTTGGCTCTGCTCTCTCAGCCTGAGCCTCAGCCAGCTATGGTAGGTGCGGAGATCCGCGAAGTAGTCCAGGTACCGGGCGGCCTCGATGACCTGGTGGCGGAACCAGTGGCGCCGCTTTTCATCATCGTTGCCGCAGGTAGCGACGTTGGCCTCGAACTCGTCGGCCACTCCGGCCATGGCGTCATCGAGTTGGGCCCGCACGTCCTCGAGCTGGGCGGTAGCGGCGGCGAAGAGGGTGTCGGCGAGCCGGAACACACGCGCGAGGTCCGCTTTCGCGGCCTGCCCGCGCTCCCGCAGCTTGTCCGCCGCCGCCGCGATCACCGCCGATACCGGAGCGGCTTCGGTGACGACCTGGTGGGAGAGACTGAGCGCCTGCACGAAGGCCCTCTTCTCGATCGAGGTGAACAGGTCGACGAGCGGCTGGAGGTTGCCGGCGTCGGCGGCCTCCGAGGCGTCGATGTAGGAGAGGTCAGACCTCCTCACGACCAGCGGGAACCGGCCGGCGCGCAAGAAGACGAGCGTTGCGAGGCTGCGCGCCACCCTTCCGTTGCCGTCCTGAAATGGATGGATCTGGGTGAACCGATGGTGCAACCACGCGGCCTCGACCTCGGGCGGGATACCTTCCTCCTGATGCCGCAGGTGCATGGCCACCAGTCGGTCCATCTCGGAGGCCACCTGTTCCGGGGGGCAGTACTGGTGGATCGACCCATCGGGCCGCACGGGGCTGTTCGGGAACTGTTTCCACTGCCCCCGGAGCAGGGTAATCTCGACGCTGCGCCCAAGGCCGTCGACGACCTCCGCCGTCGGCTGATGGGAGGTCAGCAGTTGGTGCAGGCCCTTGATGAAGGACGTGGAGAGGCCGCGTCGGCTGGCAACGAAGTCGAATAGCCACTCTACGGCTTGCTCCTGGTCACGGATCAGGGCGACCACGGACTCCGCCGGCTTGTCGGTGGCGCCGTGCGGGATGTAGCTCGCGGAGATGCCCTGCTCGATGAGCACCTGCGTTATCCCGCGGTCGATCTCGTAGAGGCGCTCGATCACGCCTGTCTCGATGGCCCATTCGCGGCGGAGTCGTGCGGTGAACTCCTCCAGCGCCCGGGCATCGACCAACTGCTGTCTCTGCTCCTCCCACACAGCGGCCAGCGCCGGGAGTTCAGGGCCGGCAAGCAAGCCCCACCCGTCCGGTAGGTCCTCTATCGGGTGCCACTCGTAGCCGATTGCCGGCTCGGACATGCCAGACGCTCCTCCGTCCATGCTGGGTCGCATCGTCAGTTCGCCACCTCGGCCTTGCCGCCCTGCTCGCGCCGAAACGGCCGCGGGTCTCCCCGCGGCCGTTGGACGTCTGTCTCCCCTGGGACACCCAGCCCCCCGTCGCTACTCCTGGTCCGTTGCCTCCTCAAGAGGCAGCCTGTTCTGAACGGGCCAGTCCGGCTCTCGGATGCGCAGTCCTACTTCCTCGATCTGGCCGCTCTTCGCTATCAAGCCGCGTCTTTTGGTCTTGCCGTCCATGGTATGCATCACCTCGGCGCCGAGGTCGATGGCGGTGGCAACATGGATGGCGTCCGCCGGCTTGATGCCGTGTTCGCGACCGAGGCGGCGTGCCCGCGATGCCAGCGGCGGATCGAGTACCCGCACGGCGATGTAGTCCTGCCGGAACATCTCGTCAATCATCGCCTCATCGGCCTCGCTGCCGGCGCCCCTCACCTCTGCGAGCGTCAGGGCCGAGGTCACTATCGCGACCCGCCCCGCCCGCGCCTCCTCCATGATGGTCTCAAGGACGGGGCGGTACTCCCCTGTCTGCTGAATCACGTGGATGAAGACACATGAGTCCCAGTAGATGCGTCTTCTAGTCCTCGTCATCACGCAAAGCCTCGATGTAGTCCGCCGGGTCCACCCCGTGGGTTATGTCGATCGGCGGCACGTGGAAGAACTCCGCTCCTCGCCGGCTGTCGCTCAGCACGTCAACGCGCTCTACCCGCAGGTTGATCGCTTGCCCCTCCGGATCGAACTTCGCTTGCCCCGTCACCCTCACACGATCAAACAGAGCCTGCTTGACTGTGTCGCGGTGCTGGTCGCCGAAAGTGCACGGGGTCTTGTGGCCGGTGAGCGTATCGTAGATGTAGAAACGCTGCTCACCATGGGCGTTCACGGCCTCGAGCAAGCCCTCAAGAGTGCCGAAAGCCTCGTAGGGCCTGGTGAGCCGGTCCACGTGCGCTGCGATCCGCTGGGTCGGGCGCGCGACTAGATCGCCCGTCGCAAGAGCGATGGCCGCAATGCCGTCGCCCAGAGCGGATACCATGTCCTTGGCTGCGTGGAGCATCTTGCTGTCGAAATGTGGGGGCATTACGGCCCGAACGTCGACCAGGCTCAGCCCGCTGACGACCTCGCGAAACACCCGTGGACCCCGGTCGCCTCCCCTCCCGCTAACTTCGGTCACTTCCAGCAGCATCGGGCTGTTGAGCGCTGCGTCGCTCACATGCCAGTCCGCAGGTCCCACGTCAGCGCTCCGCGTTGCTGCATCCAGCCTGCCCAGCAGCACCCGCGTGCTCTCCATCACACGCAAGAGCCCGCTCAGCGGGACGGTCCGGTCCTTCCCTGTGAGCTGTACCGTCAGGTTGTCGTTCCCCATAGTAGTTCATCACCGATCCGCTTCGTGCGGGAAGCCGGCAAGCCATCGAGGGGCGCCATGCGAGCCACCAACCCAGGTGATGGCCCCAGCGCACGGGCCCTTCTGGGCCCGATGCGTCGCCCCTGGGCATCCTGCCGGGATCTCCCGCATACCCCACGGCTGTTCTTCTGCTTGGCGCCCGGAAGTCCTTCCCGTCCGTTCGAAGCCCTCTCGCCACCTCGGCCTTACCGCCCTGCTCGCGCCAAACGGCCGCGGGTCTCCCCGCGGCCGTCTGTGTTGCCTACCCCGGTGGGCGCCGCTACTTGACCTCGATCTTGGAGCCCTTCTCCTCCTCCTCCACCTTCGGCGCCCGGATCGTCAGCACCCCGTCGGTGAAGTTGGCCTGAATCTGCTCCTGCTTCACGGTGGTCGGCAGAGGGATCACCCGCCCGAACCGCCCATACCGCATCTCGCGCCGGTGGTACCCCTCCTCCTCGACCTGCTCCTCCTTCCTGATCTCCCCCTTGAGGACAATACGGTCCTCCTGGAGCGTCAGGTCGATGTCCTCCTTCTTCACCCCGGGAAGCTCCGCCTTGACGACGAGTTCCGTGTCCGTCTCGTAGAGGTCGATCGAGGGGCCGAAGTCCAGGTCATCCGCCTCGAAGGCCCTCATGATCGGGCTGCGAAGATAGCGGTCGAACAGCCTGTCCATCTCGTCGAATGCCGTCGGCAGCGTGTGTGGTCTGCGCCAGCGTACGAGTGACATGTTCCCTACCTCCTCAATGCGCTGCTGGGATTGCCCAGTCTGACAATAGTCATGTAGAACATTGAGCCCAATGCTATAAACGCATTCGCTGTGGTTTTGGTTTCAGCCGACCCTGGCACTGCGCAGCCGCAGCGAATTGCTCACTACGGACACGGACGAGGCCGCCATGGCGCCCGCCGCCACCACCGGACTGAGCACTCCCAGCGCCGCCAGTGGAATCGCCGCCACGTTGTAGAAGAATGCCCAGAACAGGTTCTGGCGGATGCGTGAGAGTGTCAGTCGGGCGAGGCGCACGGCCCGCAGCACTCCCGGCAGTTCGCCGCCGACCACGGTCACCTGCCCCGTGCGCATGGCCACATCGGTGCCCGTGCCCAGAGCGATTCCCACATCGGCCCTGGCCAGCGCCGGGGCATCGTTGATCCCGTCGCCGACCATGGCCACGGTGTGCCCCTCCGCCTGCAGCCGGGCGATGGCATCCGCCTTGCCCTCCGGCCTCACCCCGGCCAGCACGATATCGATTCCCGCCTCCCCGGCGATCGCCTCGGCCGTGACTTCGTTGTCGCCGGTGAGCATGACCAGCCCCAGGCCCTCGGCCTGCAGCGTCGCCATCACCTGGCGCGCCCCGCTTTTGAGCGTATCCCGCAGCCCCACCAGTCCGATGCCCGCGCCGTCCCTGGCCACGACGGAGACCGTCTTGCCTTCCTGCTGCAGCCTTTCTCGCGCCTGGTCCAGTGAGGACAGGTCGATTCCCCGCTCGCGGGCGAGACCCGCACTGCCCACCAGTAGCTCCGCCCCGTCCAGCCGGCATTCCACCCCCCGTCCGGCCAGCGCCCGGAAGTCCGTCACCGTCGCTACTTGGCCCTCGTGCGCCTCCACGATGGCCCGGGCCAGTGGGTGCTCCGAGGGGCCCTCGGCGGCCGCCGCGGCGGCCAGCACATCGCCCTCATCCTCCCCCTCCGCGGCGATGACGTCCGTCACTTCCGGCCGCCCCACAGTGAGAGTGCCCGTCTTGTCGAACACGATCGTATCCACGCGGCCCAACACCTCCAGCGCCGCCGCATCGCGGATCAGCACTCCATTGCGTGCTCCCAGACCGGTGCCCACCATCACGGCCGTCGGGGTGGCGAGCCCCAGGGCGCAGGGGCAGGCGATGAGCACGACCGCCGTCGCGTTCACCAGCGCCCGGCTCCACGGCGCCTCGGCGCCCCCCAGCAGCCCCCACAGCACGAAGGTCAGCACCGCCAGCCCGATGATGCTCGGGACGAACACCGCCGAGACGGCATCGGCCACGCGCTGAATCCGGGGCTTGGAGCCCTGGGCCTGCTTAACCGTCTCCACGATCTGACGCAGCACCGTGGCCTGCCCCACGGCGGTGGCGCGCACCGTCAGCGTCCCCTCGCGGTTCACCGATCCGCCCACCACCGCGTCGGCGACCTGCTTGCTCACCGGGACACTCTCCCCGGAGATCATGGACTCATCCACCGCCGAACCCCCGGCCACCACCTCGCCGTCCGTGGCGATCTGTTCGCCCGGCCGGACGATGAACTCGTCGCCTACGACGATCTGAGCGGCTTCGAGCTCCACCTCCTCCCCGTCGCGAAGGATGCGGGCACGCTTCGGAGCCAGGTCGAGCAGGGCCAGCAGCGCCGCCGAGGTCTGGCCCCGGGCACGCAGCTCCAGGAATCGCCCCAGCGTCACGAGGGTCAGGATCATCGCCGCCGTGTCGAAGTACAGAGCCGAGTCCGAGCCCGTCAGCGTCATCACCACGCTGTAGACGTACGCCGTCGTGGAGCCCAGAGCGATCAGCACGTCCATGTTGGTTGTCAGCCGCCGCAGTGCGGCGAACGAGTTGACGTAGAACTGCCGGCCCAGAGCGACCTGCACCACCGTAGCCAGGGTCAGGAGCACATACTCCCGCCCGGCGAATGATGTGAACATGCCGATTGCGAGGATCAGCGCCGACAGCACCGCACCCAGAACGAACAGCCGGCGTTGCGCGGCGATGGCGCGTGTCCGCCGGAGCTCCTCTTGCTGCTCATCCACCTCCGCCTCATCCGCCGCACCGTAGCCGGCCTGTCGTACCACCGCGATCAGTTTGCCCACCGATATCTTGGCCGGATCGAAGGACACCGTCGCCGTCTCACCGGCAAAGTTTACCGTCGCGCTCTGCACCCCGGGCGCCTCTCGCAGCGCCCGTTCGACGTTCTGGGCGCAGGCGGCGCAGTGCATCCCATCAAGCTTCAAGGTGGCGCTCTTCATGGTTCTCGCCCCCAGAGTTGCGAATTAGAGTGTTATAACTCACAGCCCATTATACCCACCAATTCGGGGCCTGCAACCGTTTCCCGCCGGACCCAAGCACCAGAGACCGTGTTCACCCCGGTTCGCCCGGAGGTCGCGAGCCGACGAATCTTCGGTCAAGCTCTGTGATCCATCGGGTCGAGACAGCAACAAGATGCGCTCAACGCTGTCTACCCTATAGTGGAGTTCCTGGCGATGTGGTTGCCGGTGCACACCCACCGCCCTGCTCATTATCGCCCCCGTCACCCCGCCGTCGTCGAGGCCATCGCGGGTCGGCGCGGCCAACGTCGCGATTCCCCCGCCCCGTGAGCCAAGCTGCCGAGGCGACGCCGCCGAGCCGATGGCCGCTCCGGGTTCGGAGCAGCCGAACAGCCGCGATGTCCTGGCGGGCCGGGAGAGGGGCGATCGGGAAAGGAAGCGTCCTCGATCACGCGCGCATTGCAGCGCCACGTGCCCGGCGAGCGTACATTCCATAGCGCCGCCTTCGCACACCCGAGACCACGGAGGCCACAGGCCATGCGAGTTCTACTGCCGATCCTGCTCGCCACTGTCCCCGCCGTCTGGGGCCTGGCCCAGCCGGTCGAGGTTCCTGAGGACATCACCGGGATGTACGGTCGATTCTACGAAGCCCTCGCGACCAACAACCGCTCCGACGCCCAGCAGTTCCTGGCGCAGGAGGCGCAACTGCTCCTGGTGCTCGAGGGTGGCGGCCAGGCACGATCGGTGCTCTCGCTACCTGACAAGTACGTGCTGGACACGCTCGCGCCCACCTTCACGGAGTGCCTCGTCAGCGACAAGTATGCCCGCGTGAGCTACGATTTGCACCTCGTCGGTGTGGAGACGGCCACCGGCGAGGAAGTGGACCTGACGCTGCCGCACATCGATTGGCTCCTGCTGGGCGACAGGGGCTGGGGGCTGCTGCGGAGCATGTCGGTGGACACCGAGGGTCAGGCTGTGGTGGGAGAGGGCCGCATCGAGGACGGCGAGTTCGGCGTGCGCCTTCCCATGCCCGAGGGCTGGGAGGCCTACGCGGTGCGGGGCAACAGCCCCCGGCAGGTGTCGATCCTCGGTGCAGACCCCCGAACCGTGATCACACTGAGTATCTCGCAGCAGCCGGAGGCCCCGAAGCCGGAGGCAATGCTCCCGGACCTCCCCAACGTGATGCCAATGCTCGGCGGTAGCGCCGAACTGCTGGAGAGCGGCGAAGTCACCCTCGGCGGCCTGCCCGGCCACCACAGCGACCACAGGATCCGCCTGCAGTCGCTCACCCTCCGGCACGCTGAGATAGGCTGCTTCGCGGCGGAGAGCATCGGGGCCACCCTTTACGTACTGTCGCTCACGACCACCGCCGACGAGGCCTTCGAGGAGGCAAAGCCGGTCTTCGACAGGCTGGCCGTCAACCTCGCTTTCACTGAGAAGCAGCCGGTCGAGCTCCCCCCAGAGTACGGCACTCTCACCGACGGCACATATCTCAACGTCGAGCACCAGGTCCGCCTCAACCTGCCCGAGGGCTGGCAGGCGCGCATCCTGCGCAACGGGCGGGAGCCCTTCATGCTGGTGGCGGCCAAGCCGGGCCTCAAGAACCATCTGGCCCTGATCATGGTAGAGATCGGGCAGTGGGTAGACCCGCAGGAGATCGCCAGGGGTAACCTGCAGGCACAGCAGGAAAGGGCGAAAGACCTCAAGACGATCGACGAGGGCGTGGTGGAAAAGGGCGCCGTATCGGGTTACCGCGTGGTCATGCAGGGCCCGCGTTCCACCGGTGAATCGTCCACGATCTGGCAGACGTACTTGATGCGCAGCACGACGCTGTTCGTCCTCGGCGGCTACGTCACGCCGCAAGAGGGCTACGAGAGCCTGAAGGACGAGTGGCGGCAGATCGAGGAGTCCCTGAAGCTCGGTCCGGAGGCGCTGGAGGATAACTGAAGCCGTCCGCTAAGCCCATGGAAGGCTCCTGGGGTGCACGCGCCGCCGTGCCGTGGCAGGCTTCGAGATGCACTCGCTTCAGACATGGTAGAACGGAGAAGGCCCGGCGCTGCGAGAGCAGGCCGGGCCTTTTGGGGTCTTCGGTATGCCGAAGGGTGGCTAGCGCATCTTTGCCGCGACCTTCAGGCGGTTGACGGCTCTGGCCAGAGCCACCTCGGCGCGGTCGATATCCGTGTCCGGCTGGTGGCTGCGCAGTCTCTCTCTGGCGCGCTCCTCGGCGGCCCGGGCGCGCTCCAGATCGATGTCGCAGACTTCCTCGATGCTGTCGGCCAGGACGACGACACCTTCGTAGGTCACCTCGAGGATGCCCCCGCCGCAGCAGAACTCCCGCTCCGCCTCGCCGGTCTTGCGGGTGAAGACCTCACCGATTGACAGCTCCGCGATCATGGGCGCATGTCCGGGCCTCACGCCGAACCAGCCCTCGACTCCCGAGGCGCGCAGAGATTCCACACGGTCGTCGAACTTCACACCCGCCTGGGTGACGATCTGCAATCGGTAGGTTCCCGCCATGGCTTATACCGCCGCCTCGCTCTTGGCCTTGGCCACCGCGTCGTCGATGGTGGCCACCATCCGGAAAGCGTCCTCCGGCAGGTCGTCGTGGCGGCCTTCCAGGATCTCCGAGAAGCCCCGGATGGTCTCTTCCACCGGCACGTACTGCCCCGGGATGCCGGTGAAGACCTCGGCCACGAAGAGCTGCTGAGTCAGGAACTGCTGGATGCGACGGGCGCGGGAGACGGTGAGCTTGTCCTCGTCAGAGAGCTCGTCGATTCCCAGGATGGCGATGATGTCGCGGAGGTCCTTGTACCTCTGGAGGATCTGCTGCACCCCGCGGGCGACATCATAGTGCCGGTCGCCCACGACGCGCGGGTCCAGTAGGCGCGAGGTGGAATCGAGCGGGTCCACCGAGGGGTAGATGGCCTGGGCGAACAAGTCACGGGACAGGGACACGTTGGCATCCAGGTGGCTGAAGGTGGCCGCAGGCGCCGGGTCGGTGTAGTCATCGGCCGGGACGTAGACCGCCTGCACCGAGGTGATCGAGCCCTTGTGGGTCGAGGTGATGCGCTCCTGCAACTCGCCCATCTCGGTGGACAACGTGGGCTGGTAGCCCACGGCCGAGGGCATGCGTCCCAGGAGAGCGGAGACTTCGGAGCCGGCCTGGGTGAAACGGAAGATGTTGTCCACGAAGAGGAGCACATCCTGGCCCTCTTCATCCCGGAAGTATTCGGCCATCGTCAGGGCCGAGAGGGCCACGCGGAGGCGGGCGCCGGGCGGCTCGTTCATCTGGCCGAAGACCATGATCATCTGGCCCAGAACGCCGGCCTCTTCCATCTCCAGCCAGGTGCTGTTGCCCTCACGGGTGCGCTCGCCCACCCCGGCGAACACAGAGACTCCCGAGTGCTTGGTGGCGACGTTATGGATCAGCTCCATGATGAGAACGGTCTTGCCCACCCCGGCGCCGCCAAACAGACCGATCTTGCCGCCACGGGGGAAGGGGCAGAGCAGATCGATGACCTTGATCCCGGTCTCGAACTGCTCCTCGGAGACCGACTGCTCGTCGAAGCCGGGGGCCTCGCGATGAATGGGCCAGCGCTGCTCGGCTTCCACCGGTCCACGCTCGTCGATGGGGTTGCCCAGCAGGTCGAACAGACGTCCCAGTGTCGCGGAGCCCACGGGCACGGTGATCTGCGAGCCGGTGTCTGTTACGGGCATGCCGCGCACCAGACCGTCGGTGCTATCCATGGCGATGCAGCGCACCATGTCGTCACCCAAATGCTGGGCAACCTCGACCACGAGGTGCAGGCCCCTCTTCTCGTCGGTGACATGCAGCGCCTGCAGCAGCGGCGGAAGTGCATCCGCGGGAAAGCGCACGTCCACGACGGGTCCACGCACCTGTACGATTTTGCCCTCTGCCATCGTTGTCATCCTGTTCGCTGAGGTGTTTGTAGGGCGCCCGGCGGCGCGGGGCCGCAACGGTCGGCGCCGGTGGCCTCCCACCGGCCCCGGCCCTACTCGGAGGTCAAGGCCTCGGCCCCGCTGACCACCTCGAGAATCTCCGTGGTGATCTGCGTCTGCCGGATCCGGTTGGCTTCGCGAGAAAGGGAGGTGATCATCTCTTCGGCATTGTCGGTAGCCGCGCTCATGGACGTCATGCGCGCTCCCTCTTCGGCCGCCGCGGACATCAGCAGCATCTCGTACATCGTCGAATCCAGCGCCCGCGGCAACAAGGAGGCCAAGAGCTCATCAGCCGGCGGCTCGAAGATGTACGAGACCCCCGCCCCGTTGCCGTTGTCATTGGCCTCTGTGGGCGGGATAGGCAAAAACTGCCGGACCGTGGGAATGTGGCGGATCGCCGAGTAAAACTGGGTATAGACCACGTGAACCGCGCTGACCTCGCCTTTGAGGAAGTGGTCGCGGGCCACGCGGGAGACCTCGCGGGCCAAGAACAGCCGGTGCTCCTCGTCGGGCGAATTGAACTGGTCCATGATGTCCCAGCCCTCGCGCCTGGCAAACTGCCAGGCCTTCCCCCCCACGGTGACAACCTTCGCCGCTTTCGGCTGCCGCTGGACGAACTGCTGAGCGGTGCGGAGCAGGGACACATTGTAACTGCCGCACAGTCCCCGGGCGCCACCGATGACGACGACGGCCACCGGAGCCTGACACTCCGACACCTGCAACAGGGGGTGGGTGAACTCCCCGGCGCTGGAGGCCACATGGCCGATCATGCGGTCCAGGAGGTCCCAGTACCGCCGGCCGTTGTCCACGCCGGCCTGCACGCGGCGCAGCTTGGCGGCGGCCACCATCTTCATGGCCCGCGTGATCTTGTGGATATTCTGGACGGTGCGGATCTTCCGTCTTGTCGCCCTGAGATTCTGAGGCATGTCGGGTGCCTATGGCTCTCCGTGTCTCGGAGTCGGGCTGGAAAGCCCGACCTGCGCGAACGGCTCGGAGTCGGGCTGGAAACTCACATTATGCATGGACGCACCGGGGCCACATTTGGCCGCAAGCGCGCCCGAA
>CAYRFY010000074.1:0-7912 GCA_964423635.1 uncultured Armatimonadia bacterium
TGCCAGGAGATTCCTCGAGCTGCTCTTACCGGGAGCGGACGCTCTCAGAATGACATTCGCGGCGAAGGTGGGGTTTCCGGCCGGACCCCTGGACTCCCCCGATGGGAGCTCCGCCTAAGGCGCGCGACCTGCCCGGACGGCGAACGCCTCACTGCCCTCTCCGCCTCATGCTGAGCTCGGCCCGCTCCACCTCCGCCGGTACCGGCCGCATCGTGGCCACTTCGATCGGCCCATCCATCGTGAACGAAAGCAGCGTGCCCCCGCAGACGACGTCGCACGAACCGAGGCCGCCAATGACGTCGGATCCGCCGCTGCTGCAGCGTGCCGTCGCCGGGCCGAGCGCCCGACACGGTCGCGGGCAGGGAGAGCGGCACGGGCCCGGGTACCGGAGCGGCAAGCCACCGGCCCGCAAAGGCGCTGCGACGGAATGTCAACGGTTTGTTGCACCGGGCAATGGCGGGGACACTTGAACCGGTGTTGAGCCCCGGAGCCCAAGGGGGGCGGGGCGTCCCGGGCAGTGGAGACGGCAAGTCGAGCCCGGACCCAGGCGGCGCACAGAGGCGTGCGGCCCTCAAGGTGCCCGTCGTCAAGGCCGATGGAAGTGGTGACGGCTCACACGGCGAGCACGGAAGCTGTGCGAGCACCAGGAGGGTGATCGGGAATGAGCAGTCAGCTTTGGGGGGCGGGCCGAACGGCCGTCGTTGCCGACGACGAGCCGTACCTGCGGGAGATCATGAGGGACGCTCTGGTACGCCAGGGCTTCAGCGTCGCGGAGGCCAGCGATGGGGAGGGCGTACTGAGTCTGCTGCGCGAGGGGCACGTGGATGTGCTCATCAGCGACATTCTCATGCCCGGTCTCAGCGGCCTGGACGTCGTGGACCGCGCCCGTGAGATCTCGCCGCACACCAGCTCCATTGTCGTGACCGGCCAGGCCTCGGTGGACGCAGCCCGCGGAGCGGCCAGGCGCGGTGCCTACGATTGCCTTCCGAAGCCTTTCACGGAGCAGGACCTGGTCCAGGCCGTCAGCTCCGCTCTCGAGCGGAAGGCACGAGAGAAAGACCTCTCTCGCCAGCGTGAGCTCGAGGAGTTGTTCCGGCTCAGCCAACAGGTTCGGCAGACGGAATGCCCGTGGAAGATGCTGGGCCTGACGATGACCACGATCAAGCTGCAGACGGGTAGCGATGTGGCCGCGGTGGCCACGGTGCGCGACGGGAAGCTCTGGCCGTTGCTGGACGGAGAGATGGCCATCCCCGCCGACCGCGCTTTCCTGGCCGATGACGACCTGCTGGCCGTCGGCGCGGCTCTGGAGGCCGCCACACTGTACACCCGTCGCGCCAACCACCCGCTGGCAGAGCACGTTCAGATCATCCGCGAGGCTCCCGTCTCCGTGCTGGGGCCTGTTTCGGAGGCCATCGTCTGCCCGGTCTACACCGGCAAGCACCGCGGCGGCGCCATCGCCGTTGGGCGCCGAGAGGCAGATGCCCCGTACACCAGAGGCGATCTGCAGCTTCTGGAAGTCATGGCGGCCCAGTGCGGCCTGCTGGTACGTAACGCCGACTTGATCGATGACCTACAGCGGGCGTATGTGGGCACCGTGCACTCCATGGCCCGGATGGTCGAGGCCAGGGACAAGTACACCCACGGCCATTCGCGGCGTGTGGCGGACATCTGCCGGCGCCTCGGTCAGGCCATGCAGGTACATCCGGATCACGAGCGCACTCTGGAGACCGCGGCGGGCCTGCACGACATCGGCAAGCTGGCGGTGCCCGATTCCGTGCTCAACAAGCCAGGCAGACTGAACGACACCGAATGGGCGTCCATCAAGATGCATCCCTCCGTGGGAGCGCAGGTACTGGCGCCCGCCGCGTTCCTGGCCGATTGCATCCCTCTGGTGCTGCACCATCACGAGCGCTATGACGGCAGTGGCTACCCGGATAGGGTCTCCGATGGCGAGATCCCGCTGCTGGCGCACATCATCATCGCCGCCGACGCCTGGGATGCCATGACCTCCGATCGACCGTATCGCCCGGCGCTCAGTGTGGACCAGGCCATACGGGAGATCTCCGCCGGCCGGGGTAGCCAGTTTCACCCGGACGTCGCCGACGCTGTGGTTGAGCTGTTTGCCCGAGGAGTGGACCTCAGTTACGGCTTGGCGGCCTAGTTTCGCCACTGCAGGTGCTCGAGGGCGCCCCCCTCGCCCCGGGTGAGACAGGCGCTCTCGCCCGGTGAGAGGGCGCGCAGGGCCGGCTAAGCCCGCTGCACAGAGCGGCCGAACAACCTCGATACACACGATCTCGGGCGCCCCTCTGTGGGCGCCCGCATTGCTTCACGGCCGGGCGGCCCGCCGGGCCCCCGCCGGTTGACCATCGACCTGATCCCGTCTATACTGCGCCCGATTGACGTCCCTCCTGCGCCCCACCATCTCGTCGACCGGGTTGAGCATGAATTGCCCTACCTGCCGCTTCGGCCTCGCGGGTCCCGTGCGCTTCTGCCCCCATTGCGGGTGGCCGGCAGGTCGCCTGACCGTGGAGCTGGATCGCGATTCGCTGGGCGTGCCCGGAGACGGGGAGGCCACCATTGACCTGTGTGTGCGCAATGTGGGTGCCGGGCCGGTGGAGTATTCCATCGCCGTGGCCGCGGACCAGCCCTGGGCGTACTTGCTCGTGGGCGGGCGACGCCCTGTGCCACGCGTGACGGATCGACGTCTCCAGCCCGATCGTCTGGACAACTCCCTCTCACTGGGCCTCTCGGCCCACGACCTGCCGGATGAAGTCATCCATGTGCTGCTGGATATCGAGTCATCGGATCGCTCCGGGAGCGGCCCGATGCAGTTCAGGCCCTGGGATGTGGAGGCCTACCGCTTCCGTAAGTGGCAGGTCAGGGTGCCACTGCGCCGATTGGGGCCCGCACGGCTGTACATCGGGACAAGGCTGTGCGTCTTCACGGTCAGGCAGCGGAGCGCTTTCGTGCCTGTCCGCAATCTGGGGGGCAGCGTGGCCACGCCCTCATTCCACACGCCCACACCGGGAATCCGCGTGGCCTGGGAGGGCCGTTCGCCGCTGGAGGCCGAGGCGATCCCTCCGGGCGGCGTCGCCCGACTGCTCGTGGAAGCGGCCGATGATTTCGACGGCCCCGGCGAGCTGGCGGTGATCGCCGACGATGGCACGCGTCACCAGATCGCGCTATACGGCGAGCCGGCCCAGCAGACGGCCGGCCTGGTGAAACGCTGGACCCTGGGCATCGATTTTGGGACCTCCAAGTCCGCCGTTTACTATACGGACAATTGGGTCAAGGTTGAGGAACGCAGTCCGCAGGCGGTCCTGTGGCCCGCTGGAGCCAATAGGTCTGAGCGCACGGCCACCAGCACACGCTCGGCCCTGATGTACCGGGGCCAAAGCGATGTGCCCCTGTGCGGCCACGAGGTACCGGTGGAAGCCGGGGCCGAGGACGCGGAGGAGGAGCTGGTGGTGGAGGCGATGAAGACGCGGCTGCGCCTCCATCCCGAGAATGATGCGGTCGCCCTGCCGGGGGGCAGGAGCGAGAGTCCTGTGAGTATGGTGGCGCATTTCATGCGTTACCTGCTGGACGAGGTTCGGGGCGCCGAGCCGTTTCGCGGGAGCGTGGGCATGGATGCCCGGTATGTACTCACTCTTCCGGTCATGGCCGACCGCCGGGCCTTCCTGGCTCAGCGCGACAATACGCTGCAGGCCGCGGGCATGGCCGGCCTGCACAAGAGTGATGACCTGCTCACACCCAGCGAGCCCGAGTGCGCGGCCCTCGACTTGATGCACTCGCTGCGCCGGGGCGAATACAGCTTCGGCGGCCAGCCGTACCATCTGCAGGATGGCGAGTTGCTCCTGGTCCTGGACTGCGGCGCCGGCACCACCGACGTGGCGCTCCTGCAGGTCTCGCTGTCCAACGGTACCTTCGGGGTCGAGCATGTGGCCGCGGCCGGCTTCCCCTTCGGCGGAGACGTGGTGGACGACCTGCTCCTGTCATTCCTGCTGGATGAGTCCGCCGACCAGTTGCGCTTCGGCCGGCGCGGTCGCCGGGCCATGGTCCAGATCGACCCCGCCTCACCGCCGATCCCCGTCCATCGCGCGCGATCCGAATGCAGGCGCATCAAGGAGAGTCTGTTCGTCGAGAACGCCGGTGACGGCCCCCGACAGTTCCGCACCGATCTGGGAACCTACGAGCTGGCTCCGGGCCATGTGGAGCGGCTGATAGCCCCCTTCCTGGAGACCATGTTCGCCGCCGGGGTCATGCCGGATCCGGCCAGGTTCTTTCCCAGACTCGACGCTCTGCTGGACGACGACCTCCGCCTCGCCCTCTGGCGCGAATTGGCGCTCACCCGTGGTACGGAGGTGAGACCCCTGAAGCAGGCGCTGGGGGAAGCCGGGGTGCAGCGGAGCGATGTGACTTTCCTCTTCGTGACCGGGGGCACAGGGCAGGTGCCCATCGTGGCCTCCCGACTCTACGAGTTCATGGGTCGCTCGGCCAGAATCGTGGTCGCCTCACCCGAGGACTGCACTCTCAACGTGGCCCGCGGGGCCTCATTGTTCTACGAATACCGCGTCAGCGGCGTCCTGCGCTGCGGCGTGGACATCGTGGGCCTCGATCCGGCGAGCGGTGTCGAGCTGTTCCGGCAGCAGGCCTGCGCCCCCGGCGCCCTGCCGGGGCCGGAGTTGGAGCGGGCGGCCCTGCTGGGACCACGCTCCTCCATCGAGCTCTGCCTCGCCGCCAGCTACCCCGGAGACGGCCCCAGCGGCATCATCGCCGCCACCCTGGTCACCAACCCCTCCCCGGAGTCTCGTCGTGTCATCGTCCACACCGGCTACGGCAGCGACCGTACCCTGACCTGGAAAGTGGCCTACGCCGACGGAGAGACCCTCGTCGATACCCAGCCGGTGCTGCGGATCTAGAACCGCGGCCGAAAAGCCCGCCTTCGCCAAGAGCCTCATTCGGAGAGCCTCCGCTCCCGGCAAGAGCAGCTCGAGGAATCTCCTGGCATTCAACGGGATTCTTCGCTGTCTCGCTGCGCGAGACTGGCGCTCAGGATGACATGAGCCGGGCCGGCCGGACTCCTCCGCCGGAACTCTGCGATATCGGCCTCGGGAGCCGTTCTCACCTGTCCCGCCACGGCGGGAGCGGACCCCGCCCCCCAGATCACGCACTGGGCCCGCACAGGGCTCCCGGAGCCAAAGAGAAGGCCCCGCCGGTCCCCGCCGCGAACCCTATAGCGTCCTATGCAGCCGCAACGGAACCCAGCCATTGCCTGGAGGCCCAATGATGATGGAGATCTCAGCGCTGGCTCTCGCCCTCGCCGCTTTGTGGCCTCAGCCCCGGCAGGCTGAGTACGTGCTGCCGGTGAGCATCGTGCTTCCTGTGGAGGTCTCCGCTCCGGCCGCCCTCGAGGCTCCCGCCGCGGCTTTACGCCGCGAGCTGGGGGCTCTCTTTGGGCCCGACGCCGTGGGGACGGGCGGCACGCTCATCTCGCTACGGCTTGACCCCGAGGTCCTCACACGCCTGGAGGAGTACGCCGTCGAGCCCACAGAGCAGGCCATTTCACTGCGCTCCCACGATGTGCGGGGGATGTTCTGGGCGGTGCATTCCCTCTGTGCCCTGCTGTCTCGGTCCCGCGCGACCGCCGGTGGCTTCGAGGCGCCGATCCCCAGTCTGCGCGACTGGCCGGACACGCCCTTCCGCGCCTTCATGATCCAGGGCGCCTGGACGCCAAGTGCCGAGGAGTTCAAACGCAATCTCGAGCTGCTCGCCCGCCTGCATGTGACGTATTGCGCTCTGGAATTCGGCCCCCAGGTCGTGTTGGACTTCGATCCCTCCATCGCCCGGGGCGGCAAGCTCACCAAGCAAGAGGCTCGGGAGGTCGTCGAGTACGGCCGCAGCCTGGGCGTCGAGCCCATTGCCTACCTCAACATGCTCGGCCACCTGGGGCGCGCATACCAAAAGGAGCCCTACACGCTGCACGGCGGCATCGACATCCGCAGCGATGAGGCGTACGAGCAGTTCGTCTATCCAATTCTCGAGGAGATGCTGGAAGTCTACGGTCCGGTGGAGTTCTTCCACTGCGGGATGGACGAGGCCTGGGAGCTGTTCAAGTGGTTGTCCGCCGAGGGCTATGACGTGACGGAGCTCATCGCCCGCCATATCACGCGGGTCAACGACTTCCTCAAGGCGCGGGGCGTCAAGACGGTCATCTGGCACGACATGCTCATTGCGCCGGGGCTGCGGGACGAGCTGGGCGGGCGCGTCGGTCCGGCCAACGGCGGCCCTCCCCAGAACACCGCGGGCGCGCTGCCGATGATCCCGAAGGATGTCATCCTCGACTACTGGTTCTACGATCCCCTGGAGAGGTACGTGGCCCTGGATTACCTCCAGGAGCAGGGGTTCCAGTGCTGGGCCAGTCCCTGGCAGACTCCCTTCTCCCTAACCCGCTACGCTCACTCCCGGCAGGTTCCGGTGATGGGTACGCTGTGGTCCGGGCCGCCGGGATGCTTCTCTTCCCGCATCTACAGTCCTGTGACGGCGTACTATGCCCAGGCGGTCTGGAATGCCTCGGCGGCGCCCGCGACCGTGCATCCGGAGCCGGAACTGCACGATGCGGCTCAGCGCGCCACCAACGCCACTTTGTGGCGCCGGCGGTCCTTGCGCTTCCCCTCCGAGAGCGCCCTCTTGCTCTCGCCGGACGGTCCGCGGCGCACCGCCTGGCCTGTGGATGGGGTGGAGCAGCACTTCGGCGTGCCGCTGGTCACCGATAGCCCGGTGGCGATCCCGGCACTGGAGAGCATCAGCAGGCCCATGGACGAGAATGGCGGTGCCGCTTCGGTTCGTCTCCCCGGTGGTGCCGGTCTGGACCTGGACGGGGTCAACACGGACCGCGGCGAAAGTCAGCTCATCCTCTACGCGGCCCCGAAAACGCATACGGGGACCAACATCTATGGGGTTGAGGTGGCCGTCAGCGCCGAGGGGCGCGTTCTGGAGGTGCGCAACTACGGCAGCGGCGACAGCGAGATTCCCGCCGGTGGGTTCGTGCTCTCCGCTCATGAAGGCCCCCGGCCACAGAAGGCCCGACGACTGCAGTCGCTGCAGCCGGGAGACCAGATCGCCGTGCTCGACGCCGAAGGGGGCTGGGTGGGCGGCGTGGCGCCGGCCCTGCTACTGGTGGAGCTTCCGGACGGCCACGCCGTGCGGATCGATGGCGAAAACTCGAACCGCGACGCCGGCCGGCTCGTGCGGTACTACGCCGGCTACGGGGATGGCGCCACCGGGACCAATGCCTTCGGCGTGGAAGTGGTCGTGCGCCGTGATACCGTTGTGGAGGTGCGCGACGGTCAGGGGAACACGGCGATCCCCGACGACGGATACGTGCTGTCCGCCCACGCAGGCGACAACTCGCAGAAGGTCGAGGCGCTGCGAGCGCTGAAGCCGGGCGATGTGGTGCGCCTGCTGGTGGAGAAGGGTGAGGAGCGCCACGACCTGGCCGAGGTCCTGGGTGCCCGACGGCGAGTGCTTCCGGTCAATGCCGGGTGCAGCACGCTGTTTTTGGCCCTGAACACCGAGGCGTCCAGCTCGCCCGGTACGCCGCTGGGGGAGTGGGTTGTGGCGTACGCCGATGGGGCTACAGAACGGGTGCCGGTGCGCTACGGCCGCGAAGCGCTCTGCAGCACCGGCGGCGTGCTGCCCTCGCGCACGGACGACCCCGTCTTCCTGGTGGAAGACCCGGCAGTGCGCTGCCTCGTCAGAGAGTGGATAAACCCTCGACCGGAGCAGACGATCGAGAGCATCACCCTGGAGCCGGCGTTGGCTCTACTGTCGGCGGGAGGCAGTATCGTGGCCGCTACGGCGGCCGAGGCGAGGTAGGCGCGCTGGTGGGCGGCGGCCCGCTCGGAGATCC
>CAYRFY010000074.1:7922-17561 GCA_964423635.1 uncultured Armatimonadia bacterium
CTCTAGAGGTGGCGCTGGGCGGGGGGTGTCGTGCCGTTCAGGAGCGGTCCCGCCTGGCGGGAGGCGGACCGCGCGGTGTTTGCGCGCAAGCGGCCGCGCAGCGGACGCCGGGACCCCTGTCCGGCCCGGCTCCCGACACACTTCAATCGTGTATAGCATGATTGCGCCCGCAATGCTCTGAGCCAATCGGGCGCCCACGATGCTCCAGGTCGGCCTCGTGCAACTATGCTGGAGCACATGGGGAGAGGAGGGGCTGCGAGCGTCCGTGATGAAGACGCCACCGAACAATGCGCAGAGGTGCTTCGGCATGTGGGTAGAGCAATTGACGATGGAGAACATCAAGTGCTTCGGCAAGACGGTGTTCCGTCTTGGGGACAAGGACGGACCATACCCGTGGGTGACGCTGCTCGGCGAAAACGGCGGGGGCAAGAGCACGGTGCTGCAGGCGCTTGCTCTGCTGGTGGCGGGTCCCGAGAGCGCTCCAAAGCTCTGCCCCAGTCCCGTCGGCTGGCTACGGGATGAGATGCGTCGCGGCCTCATCTCCGTGCGTATCCATCAGGGGGCAGGTGACCCCGGGCAGTTCAGCGGCGAGAAGCGCACGTTCAACGCATTCGGGTACTCGCTGTATGTGACCGGCAGCCGACCGATCAGCATCAACAGCAAGCACTACGGCGAGCCGGCGATCGTCGAGAGCCCCTCGACCCACCTGTCCTGGCTGCGTCAGAATGCGTTCACATCCGAGGGCACGGGCTGGTTTGCGGCCGGCTACGGCCCCTTCCGTCGTCTGACGCGCGCCGACCAGATCATCGTGCCCTCGCTGGAGCGGCCCGCTCGCTCAACCAATTTCGCCACTCAGTTCGACGAGAACGAACCCCTGTCAACTTTCGAACGCTGGCTGGTCTACATGGACTACCGCATCTCCAAGAGTCCCAAGTCTGGGCCGGAGGAGCGGCACATGGAGGTGGCGGTCGCGTCGATCAACGAACTGTTGCCCTGGGGCACGGAGTACTCCCGCGTGTCGCCCGAGGGCCGCGTGCTGTTCACCTCGGGCGGGAGTGAGGTCCCTACCAGTTCCCTCAGCGATGGTTACCGGAGCATCCTGGCCCTGGCAGGTGACCTGATCTGGCGCCTGATCTGCGCGTTCCCCGAGAGCAATGCCCCCCTGTCCGAGGAAGGCGTCGTGCTCATCGACGAGCTGGACATCCACCTGCATCCGTCCTGGCAGAGAGAGATCGCCGGCGTTCTGCGTCACCGTTTCCCGAACATCCAGTTCATCGTCGCCACGCACAGCCCGTTCGTGGCCGCTGGGGCGGGAGAGGACGCAAAGACCCTCAGGATCCGCGTCGAGGCGGGGGGTGCGGTGGTGGATGAGGTTCCCAACGTCGCTGCACTGGACATCGATGACATTCTCCGTAGCGAGGCCTTCGGGCTCGTATCCACCTATGCTCCCCAGACCCAGGAGAAGCTGGATCGCTACGACAGTCTGCGCCGCAAGAGGCACAAGCGGCGTTTGACGCCGAAGGAAGAAGAAGAGATAGGGCAGCTCTCTATGTTTGTGCGCGAGGCTAGGCCGCTCGGGGGCCCGCCTGAGGACGGATCGCTGGAGGCGCGTATTGACGAGTACCTCGACGAGGTGCTCCCGTGATCCGCGTCACGCGCGGGCCGGAGCCCGCCGTGCTGACGCGGAACAGGGACAAGTGGCTGGCCGCAGTGCGCGCAGCATCCACGCCTGCCACGAGGCGTGCGGCCCTAAGTAAAGTACAAGCATTCGGAGGTCAGGGATGCGCTGTGCGTGGCCTTTCACGGCAAATGCGCCTATTGCGAGAGCACTACGGAAGTGGCCACCTGGGGCCACATCGAGCACTATCGCCCCAAGTCGGCGTTCCCAGAGTCGGCCTTCGACTGGGACAACCTCCTGTGGGCCTGCCCACAGTGCAACTCGGGCTGCAAAGGCGACCAGTTCCCCGAGGCCGCGGACGGGGGGCCGCTGGTGAACCCTTGTGCCGAAGAGCCCGGTGACCACTGTGTCTTCGACTGGGATCCGGTGGCTCGTCTGGCCAACGTGGACGGCGCTACCCGCAGGGGCGAGACGACGGTGGCGGTGCTCCAGCTCAACCGTCCCGCCCTACGCCAGGAGCGGAGTCGGCAGGTGGCCCGCATCGCAGCTCTGTTTCATCTGGCGGCGGACCATCCGGAAGCGAAGCGCCTCCTTGAGGAGGCCAAGGCGGAGGATGCACCCTACGCGGCCTTCGCACGCCAGTTCTGACAGGCCTCAGGCTCCCCCTCAGTCCTCATTCACCGTCCACAGCCGCTGCGGGGTCTCCCTCAGCCACTTCACGTGCCCATCCACGAACAGCACGTTGGCGCCGCCATTGTGCCTCTTCAGCGGCTCCTCAATGCCGAACTCCAGGCCGCAGCCCCAGTAGCGCCCCATGTCCACGACCCAGATGGTCTCCGCCGGCTGCGGCACCTGAGACTGGTGCACCGGGGTGATGTCATTGATCCCGTGCATTCCGTCCAGGAGATCGCCCCAGCCCCAGTAGGCGATGTTGTAGCCGTAGCCGTATGGGTCCCGGGCGCCCGTAGGGCAGACGAAGACCGCGGCGTTCTTGACGTAGGGGCCGACGGCATCGATCCAGGTGTGGGAGTCGTCGAAGGGCCAGAACTGCCCGCGGGTGTAGGTGCCGTCATGGTCGTCGGTGTACATCGTCAGCGCGGCCCCGAGCTGCTTGAGATTGGACATGCACGAGCCCTGCCGCCCCTTCTCCCTGGCGCGCGAGAACACCGGGAACAGTATTGCGGCCAGCACCGCAAGGATGGCGATGACCACCAGCAGCTCGATCAGCGTGAACCCTTCCCGGTCTTGACGCTGTGCGGTGGCGGACAAGATAGGTCACCTCAGTGTCGGTCGCCTCTTGATGTTCTTCGGAGTCTGCAGGCCCGCGACCTCCCACGGCGGAGACACGGGCGCCCGGACAGCGCGCCGGCGGCGGTCCCGGGCTCTCCCGGCGGGAGGTCCCCGCACGCCGACGGCGAACTTCAGCGCCGCGTTCTATCTCGGATCGGAGACTGATGCACCGTGCTGCTGGGCATCGACATCGGGACCACTGCGGTGAAGGCGCTCGTCATCGACGACGGCGGGCGCGCTCTATCTCTGGGCGAACACGAGTACCCCACCCGCCGGCCGCACCCCGGCTGGTCCGAGCAGGATGCCGAGGACTGGTGGACCGGCGCCGTGGCCGCCACGCGGCAGGCCGTGGAGCGGATCGAGGCTCCGGCCATCGCGGGGCTGGCCATCTCCACCCAGGGCGATACTCTGGTGCCGGTGGACGCCTCCTGCAGGCCGCTGGGGCCGGCGCGGACGTGGATGGATACCCGGACGGGTGACCTGATCCCCGGCATCGAGAGCAAAGTAGACGCCGACCGCTGGCGGGAGATCGCCGGGGCCAGTCTGGGGCCGTACTCGGCGGCCATGACGATTGTCTGGCTCCGGGAGCATCGGCCCGAGCTCTTCCACAGCGCCGCGCGTTTTGCCCTCGTGGAGGACTTCCTCACCCAGAGGCTTACCGGCGAGGCGCTGCTGGACTACCCGAACGCTTCGCGAACGCTGGTCTTTGACATTACGCAAAGGGCCTGGTCGGGGTTGCTGCTGGAGGCGGTCGGGGTAGGGGAGGAGCGCCTGAGTCCCGCGGCGCCGTCGGGGACGGTGGTGGGCCCGTTGCTGCCCGCTGCGGCCGAGGCGCTCGGCCTGCCGGCGGGTATCCCTGTCGCGGTGGGCGGGCACGACCAGACCTGTGCGGGCATCGGAGCGGGTGTGGTCAAGGCGGGTAGTATGCTGCTTTCATGTGGCACGGCCTGGGTCCTGCTGGCCTCTATCGACCGGCCCGGTGTGGGCGACAGCGATGGCGGGGTGCAGGTGTACTGCCATGCCGCGCCGGACCGCTGGGCTTTGCTCACCGCCCACGCCGGCGGCAACGTGCTCTCCTGGTGCCGCGAGGTGCTCTACGGAGGCGGCGAGGTGAGCTACGAGCAGATCGGCGCCGAGGCGGCCCTCGCCATGGCGCGGGAGACGGAGCCGCTCCTCCTGCTGCCCCACTTCTATGGTGGGTCTAGCTCCCGCTGGTTGCGGGATGCCCGCGGCGCGGTGGTGGGACTCACCCTCGGCCACAGTCGGGAAGACTTGGCGCTTGCGGTGATGCGCGGGGTGGCGCTGGAGGTGCTGAGAAACTTCGAGCTCATGGGGCGACAGAGCCGGAGACCCGAGGAGATCCGCATGATCGGTGGAGGTGCCGGGAGCGATCTGTGGGCACAGATGATCGCCGATGGGACAGGAGTGCCGGTGATGCGGCCCGAGGTCTCCGAGGCCGCCTCGTACGGCGCCGCGATCCTCGCCGGAGTCGGCGCCGGGGTCTTCGCCTCGGTGGACGAGATGGTGCAGGCCCTGCCCGTGCGCGATGTTCTGGAACCGTCGCCGGACGGGCGGCAGTTCTACCAAAGCATGCTGGCCCGGTTCGAGGAGAGCATCCAGGCACTCGCCCCCATCTACCGGCGCATTGCCGGGAGTGGCCGACAGCCGGACAAGCCGTAACCCGCGCTCCCGCCCGGCAGCAACGTGACCGCAGTAGCCGCGGCCGCCGTTGCTCCCGCAAGGCGCGACCGTTGCCGTTGACTCGCGACCCGTGACGCGCTGACCCGCCGACTCCACGCCAAGGTACATAGATGCAGACAACTCGCTCACGCCCGGCAGTCAGCGTTCGCGCCCTTGTCCTCGGCGCCATACTGATCCCGCTCAATGTCTACTGGATCATGATGGTCGAGGGCATCTGGCATACGGGACATCCCACGGTGATGGCACTGCCGTGGGGCGTGGTGTTCAATGTCATCATCCTGCTCTTGGTCAACGCCCTGCTGCGCCGGCTGGCGCCGCGGCTGGTGATGACGCAGGCCGAGTTGGTCACGATCTACGTGATGGTGGCGATCGCCTCGGCTCTGGCCGGCCATGACACTCTGCAGCTTGGGGTCCCGAATCTGGCCTACGGCTGGTGGTACGCCAACGAGGCCAACGGTTGGGAAGCGTTGTTCCACAGCTACATCCCCCGGTTCGCCACCGTCAGCGATCCCCGCATTCTCGAGCCCTTCTTCGACGGACACTCCACGCTCTATACCCCCACTCGCGTGGCCGCCTGGCTGGGACCGGTGCTCTGGTGGTGCGCCGTGGTGCTATCGGTCGGTCTGGTGATGGTCGGGATCAATGTCCTGATCCGCAAGCAATGGACGGAGCGGGAGAAGCTGGGCTTTCCTCTGGTGCAACTGCCGCTGGCCATGACCGCCGACGGCGGCGGCAGTGGGTTCTTCGCCAACCGGCTCCTGTGGCTGGGGATCGCGATGGGCGCGGGGTTGGACCTGTGGAACGGTCTGCACTTCTTCATCCCCTCCCTGCCGATCATTGATGTGCGTCACGACGGGGGCAACTATCTGGACACCTGGTCCTGGGGCCTGCCGTGGAGCGCGATGGGCCGCATTCAGTTTCCTCTTTACCCGTTCATGACGGCCCTGGGCTTCCTGGTTCCGCTGGACCTGTGCTTCTCGATGTGGTTCTTCTACGTCTTCCGGAAGCTGCAGCAAGTGGTGGCGGCCGCCATGCCTCTGCCTCTGATGCCTGCCTTGCCTTACCTGGGGGAGCAGTCGTACGGCGCGTGGTTCGTCCTGTTTGGGTACTCGATGTGGGTGGGGCGCAAGTACTTCGGTGAGCTGGGGCGGAGCATCTGGGAGGGGAGACTGTCAGACGAGACCGGGGCCCAGGACCCCATGAGTCTGCGGGCCGCACTGCTGGCAATTGTGGCAGGCAGCGCATTCCTGGTCTACTTCTGCCTCAAAGCAGGGATGACGATCCTGTCGGTGATCCCGTTCCTGGGATTTGTGTTCCTCATTCACACCGCTCTGACCCGCGTCCGCGCCGAATTGGGCCCCCCGGCCCACGAGATGGCCGGCGACATGCACGCCGCCAGGCTGCAGGTGATGATCGCCGGGAGTCGGAATGTCGGGGCCCGGAATCTCACCATCTTCCCGCTGTTTTGGTGGCTCACCGGGCGCGGGTACCGCACGACCCCGATGCCGTTCCAGCTCGAGGGCCTCAAGATGGCCGAGATCTCTGGAGCGGAGCCCACGCGCCTTGCGGGGGCGATGGCGCTGGCCTTCTTGCTGGGAGGGGTCTTCTCGTATTGGGCGGCAATCCACCTGACGTACCAGCACGGCTACAGCCCGCTGATCGGTCACAATAGCGGGCAGTGGAACCAGCTCGCCTCGTGGCTCAACTACCCGCAGGACCCGAGCTGGCAAGGCATCACCTTCATCGGCGTGGGCGGGCTATTCACGGCCTTTCTCGTGTGGATGCGCATCAACTTCCTGTGGTTTCCGTTCCATCCGGCGGGCTACGCCCTGGGCATGGTGTTTGGGGTGGAATACTTCTGGAGCTGTCTCTTCATCGCCTGGCTCATCAAGTGGGCGATCCTCCGCTGGGGCGGGCACAACGCCTACCAGCGCTCGATCCCGGTGGTCTACGGGGTCATCATCGGCGAGTATGCGGTGGGTGCCCTCTGGAGCGCGATGAGCGTTGTCCTGCAGCGGCCGATGTACGACTTCTCGCCGGGGTAGGCGCCGAGGGGCACACTCCCGAGCGGACCCGGCACGAGGGCTTCGGGACACCGCCGAGCCCCGGTGGGCCGACCCCAAGTGAAGGTCCTCTTGCGCCGGGCACCGAAGCCTCCTGTCTGTAGCCCACAGAGCCCGGCGGAGGACCTCTATGCCCATGCGATCCCTACTCGCTTTGCTGGCGGCGATTGTGTACGGCTCGGTGGCCCCGGCCGAACCGCTGGATGTGCCCCTCGCCAATGGCTCCTTCGAGGGAGCCGTCACCCCGGCACAGCTCCCTGCGGGTTGGCGGCTGTACGGCGGCGACGGGACAGACCAGAAGCTGTCCGTGGTCTCGATTGGCGAGGTCAAAGCGCTGCTGATCGAGGACGGCGATCCTGCCGCCGAGATCGGCCTGCAACAAGATCTGGCCGTCAAGCCCGGGGAGACCTACGCCCTCACCGTACGCGTCCGGCGCGTGGGCGAGGCCGATCCCACCGGCGCCTTCGCTCAGCTCCGCTTCCTGCCGGGAGACCATTACGTGCAGCGCGGACTGGCCGCCGAGAGGCCGGACAGCACCACCGAGATCACCCTCGCCACAAGAGCCCCCGAGGGCGCCACTACCGCCCGCATCTACCTGTATACCCATGCCGCTCCGACCCCGAAAGTGATGGTGGACAGCGTGAGCCTTCAGTCCGGAGTCGATCTCCCGCAGCCCCGGCCGGAAAACAGCGAAGTACCTCCCGCAGTGCCTCCGAGCTACGACAAGCTCAAGGACTTGCACCTGCGGACGTTTCTGGTGGCCGACGGAAAGCCTCTGGCGGCCATCGTGGCCTCGGGCGTCCATGACGACGGCGCGCGGCTCATCGCCGAGGCGGTTCGGAAGGCGGCCGGCGTCGCGATTCCCATCCTTGGCGACACCGATCCCAAAGCGGCGGTGCCATTGATCCAAAACCTCATCGTTCTGGGCGACCGCACCACCAACCGCTGTATGAGCGCCCTGTACGACGGTTTCTACAGCCTGCTGGACCCCAAGTACCCGGGCCGCGGCGGGCACGTACTGCGCTCCGTCCACAATCCATACGGCAACGGACACAACGCCATCCTCGTCGGGGGCAGCGATTCGGCGGGGGTGCGGGCGGCCGCCGAGCTGCTGTGCGAGAAGATCGCGCAGGCGCCGGCGGGGGACGGGGGCCTTTCGCTGGGATGGCTGATGGAGATCAGGCTCGGCGACGGCCTGGAGGCGCCCCGCGACGTGACGAAGGCCGAGATCTGGGAGGCCTCTCGGGGGTACGGCTCCAGCGGGTACTTCGGCTGGAACAGCATCAGCAAACGCATGGCGCTGTACTACATGACCGGGGACGAGTTCCACGCCCGCGAAGTCATCCGGCTCTCCTTCCCCGACGCCCGGGCGCTTTCCGAGATCGACAAGATCGACCAGGAGATGATCGAGGACAAGAACCACCCTCTCAGTGGTCCCTACCATTACTCGGCCCACTTCAACGTCCTGTTTTGGGACCTCATCGAGGAGAGTCCGGTCTTCAGCGACGAGGAGCGGCTGCGGGTCACCAATGCGCTGGCCGGGCAACTGAACCACCGCAAGGGCGAGGGGGTCTACGGGGTCCGCACGCACAAGGGGTTCGTGGGTGACCGCCACGGCGATTGGTCGGCGGTGTCGCTGTACTGTCTGGGGAGGTACTTCTCCAGGTACTATCCCGCCCCGGTCTGGGATTGCTGCGTGCAGTCGGCGACGGTGTATTTCAGTGCCCTCAAGCACAGCGCCTGGCTGGCCGGCAACAATGACCACCTGTTTTGGTATAACACGTACTACGAGCCGATCGAGACATACATGCTGCTCAGCGGCGATCGCACGGGCCTGGAGAGCGGTCACCTGCAGCAGGCTCTCAAGACCCAGGACATCCTGTACACCGGCAATAGCCCGGACTGGGCGCTGAACACGGCCTCCCTGGCGTGGCTGAACAAGACGGCGTACCTGACGGGAGACAGCCGCTGGCTTCACTATCGCGACCGCACGGGCCTGGACACCAACGTACTGCGCCTGGGACAGGCCTTCTGGCCTCCCGATGACTTCCGCCCGCGTCCTCCCACGGAGCTCTCGGGCCGCTTCACCATTCAGCCCATGCCTGAGCCCATGTGGAAAGGCCGCCGAAGCGGCCTGCCCCTGGAGCAGTCCTTCCTGTGGGGGAGCTATCGCAGCGCGGCCGATGATAGCGGCGACTTCCTGCTGCTGGACGGGTTCAACGGCGGCGGGCGCAATCCATACCACACCTTCGCCGTTCTCGAATTGCGGCTCAGTGGCGTTACCGCTCTGAAGAACTACCACAATCAGGTGCTCACCGGTGCCGATGGCATGGTGGAGCCCGAGGTGGCCATGGACTGCGGTCTGCGGAAGAGCGCCGTGCTGGGGCAGACCGCCTTTGCCTCGGCCGAGGTGCCCAAGACCCCCTTTGCCAACTGGCGGCGGACCATCGCCATGCGAAGTAGCCACTACGCCCTGTTCGTGGACCGCCTGGACTTCCGCGCCGATAGCGACAACATGCAGGTGCTCACCACCTGGGAGCCGGTGGGCGGAGCGTGGCAGGACAAGGAGGGATTCCTGCGCATCAACGGCGACTACTCCGTGGCCTTGCCGCCGGGATGGCTGCGGTTCAAGGCGCTGGAAGCGGCCTACGAAAGCAGCCCGCCCGGCGCGGAGCACACCTCCAACCTCACCAGTATCGGTATCGTGCTGCTCAAGTCCACCGAGGCCGGGCAGTGGCTACAGATGCCCTTCTCACTGCCCGGGCCGGTCAGCGGGGAGGTCTTCGCCGAGCTGGTGGATTACGTGGATCGCGGGCCGGTGAGGCTGTGGCTGGATGGCCGGGTTGCCGTGGAGCGCTACGAGCATCACGCCGCGGCGGTCACCTCCTGCCGCGTACCGCTGGGACAGCACAGTCTGGCGGCGGGCGAGCACAGCCTGCGTGTGGAGACCCTGGGGCGTCAGGAGGG
>CAYRFY010000075.1:0-4464 GCA_964423635.1 uncultured Armatimonadia bacterium
GACGCAGTTCGCCGGGACAAACGTGGAGCGCATCGACGGCCGCGACAGCCAGATGCAATACAGCGGCTACGTGGCCGGCGGCCACCCCGTGCCGATGATGACCGAGACATGGAACAAGTTCCACGGCACCGAGGCCTATGACAGGTACCCCGGCTACAAGGAGCTGACCGAAAGCCTCGAGGATGCCTGGCAGATGGCCGGTAACAAGTTCCTGCGCAATATCGTGTGCTACAGGGAGCCCCGTGCCAGGCTGTTTGCCCACTACAACCTGCCCTTCGACAAGACGGAATCAGACCACAACCTGATCTGGCATTACGGGGAGCCGATCCTCACCGGGGTGACGAGGATCAAGGAGCTCGTGGGTGAGAACCTGGCGCCCAACCCCGGGTTCGAAAACGGCGAGCCCGGGCAGGTCCCGGAGGGCTGGCGGTGGCAGGTGCGGCCCAATGATTCCGAGGCGGCGATCGACGCCACACAGCATGCAGCCGGAGGCAAGTCCCTGCGGATCGACGGGCGCGGCACGACGACGGATTCCGGCGGGCAGACGTTGTGCTCCAACTTCGTCAGCGATGGCATCCCCCTTCAGCCCGGCGGTACCTATCGGCTCTCGGCCGACGTCAAGGCGGCCGAGGCGGGAACGCGCATGGCCATCATGCCTCAGGCGTATGAACCGGACAAGTATTTCTGGGCCAGGCACACAGGCGCCACTGTAGGCACGGAGTGGCAGAAGGTGGAGACCACCTTCCGCTTCCCCGCCGAGGGCGACGGCGACCGGCACGAGGGCATGGACAGCATCGTCATCCGGATCGACGTGTCACAGGGCACGGGGACGATCTGGGTGGATGAGGTGGAGCTGCAGGAGGTCGTCCCGATGAGCGAGTGGGAGGCCTGGCAGGCACTGGGTCTCGACGAACACTCCCGGATCGTCGATCCGCTGTTTGTGAATGCGGCCGAGGACGACTATCGCCTGCAGCCGGACTCACCGGCCTTTGCTCTCGGCTTCGAGGCGATTCCCGTGGAGCAGATCGGCCCGTACCAGAGCGAGGACAGAGCCTCCTGGCCGATCGGCGAGGCCGTGGGCGCACGGGAGCAGATGACGCTGGACTGGTCGAAGCACTGAGAGACACGGGCACCGGGCGGGGGCGGAGGGACGGCGGCCTTCGGGCCGCCCCGGTCCAGTTGACCGGACGGCAGCGGGTCCTCTGTTCTTACACCATCTTCTGTAGCCCCGCCTCGAGGTTGCGCCGCCTCGCCTCCGGGTCCTCTTTGGGGTGCGTGCAGACCGGGGCCACCTCCTCCAGCCTCGTCTGCACCATCCGCAGGAACCCCCTGACCGTCTGGCGGGTGCCCTGCTCCATCCCCAGCAGGGCCATGAGACGCAGGTCCAGACCGTCATTGTAGTCCTGCTTGGAGATGGGCGGGTCGAGCTGCGACAGCACATCGATGCAGCGGCCGTCGATGAGGTTCTGGCAGGGGGCGCAGATGTCGTCGGCGCCGGCGATGAAGCTGACCTCCAGGTCCGGGTCGGCAATGACGGTCTCAGCCACGGAGTGTACGGCGTGGCCCATGGGACTGGGGGTGAACGGCTGTCCGGCTCCGTACTGGGTGACGATGTCCAGCAGATGATGCGGGCGCAAAGTGAGCATGCAGGGCCTCCCTGGGATGCCTTAGCGCAGCGGGATTAGTCCTCCTGTAACCAAAACGCCATCATGATCTTGCCCAGAATCTGCTCGCCGAACTCGTTGGCGTGCACGCGGTCTCTGTAGAACAGGTGGGGATGCAGGCCGCTTGAGTTGATGTACTGGGCCCACGGGGTGGTCATGTCCAGGTAGGCGCAGTGCTGCTCGGTCGCCAGGGCTTTGAGCGCCTCGCCCCAGGCGCCGGAGCCCGAGTAGCTCGCCGCCGCCAGGGCCTCGGGCACGCGCGGGTCGGTGTCGCCGAAGGTGCCGGTGGCCAGGAGGAACTCCACCTCCGGCAGCCCTTCACGGATCTGGCCGATCACCTGGCGGATGCTGTCGATGTCCTGCTGACTGATGCCGCCGATGTAGACCATGTCGGGCCTTAGCGGCACCACCCACCTGGCGATGCGCCCCTCCTCCTTGTAGTGCTGGCAGCCTCCACCACCGCGCACGTACACCGTTCCCCTGATTCTCCCCTTCGGGTAGGCCTCCTGCAGGAGCGCCGGCCAGCCTGAGCGCATGGTGTCATTGACGATGCTGTCGCCCAGGGCCAGGAGGTGCAGGTCGCCGCCCTCGGTGAGGAGGCGGCGCGTCCGCGGCAGGTGCCGCCGGTCATGGGGCGGCGGAGTGAACTGCCCCGCCGGCATCTCAGCCTGGATGGCCCTGATCTGCGCAAGGGAGCGCTGTGGGGTCTCAAACAGGTAGTAGCCTTCTTCCGGATCGGGGGCTCCCGGCTTGACGGCGTCCGGCGGGTACCTGGCGGGCAGCGCTCCGCTCTCCGGAAACTGCACGGGCGAGTCGGCAAGCAGCGTGTTCACCGGTGGACTGGGCGGCATCGGTGGTCTCCTCTCGGCGTCGGCGCATGCCGGGCCGATGCAGAGGGACAGTACAAAGACGATCGAGGCTCGTAACACGGTCGGCCCTCCGCGCTCTGGTGTGTTCGCAGGGGAATGCGCCTTAGCAGGCGAACTCACCTGCATCCTGTGCGCTTTTCGCGCTCACGCCATCTGGGGGAGACATCGGATGCACAGGGCAGCGCTGATGGCGATGCTGGAGGCGATCATCTTGGCCGCCAATTTGCCCCCTGCCGAGGGCGTATCCGTGACCCCGGAGGAGATGGACGCCTGCCGCCAATGGAGTGCCGAACACCTGCATGCACAGGGCGCGCGGGCGCCGTTCTCGTTTCTCCTCGGCGAACACCCGTCGACCGACCTCCTCGCTCAGTGGGCCCTGGAGCGCAGATCGGAGTCGGTCGATGAGCGGCGGATCCGCCACACGCTGATCTGGACGGACTCTCGGACCGGGCTGGCTGTGCGCTGCGTGGCCGTGGAGTACCTGGACTACCCCGTCCTGGAGTGGACGGTCTATCTGCGCAACGACGGCTCGGCACCGAGTTCGATCATCGCGAGCTTTAGGGCTCTGGACATCGAGCTGCAGAGCGCCGGGGCATGCGAGTTCCTGCTCCACCACAACGTGGGCAGCCCCTGCACGGCCGAGGACTACAGGCCCCTGGCGACCGTCTTGGAGCCGGAGAGCAGGCTGCGCGTCGCCGCCGCGGGCGGGCGGTCCACCAGCAGCGATCTGTCGTACTTCAACCTGGAGTTGGCCCCGGAGCAGGGGCTGATCGTCGCCATCGGCTGGCCCGGGCAATGGGCCTCGGAGTGGACCCGGGATGCGGCGCGAGGGCTGCGGGTCGCGGTGGGCCAGGAGTCTTGCCACCTCCGCCTGCTGCCCGGGGAGGAGATCCGCTCGCCACTGATTGCGCTGCAGTTCTGGGCGGGCGACTGGCTGCGCGCCCAGAACGTGTGGCGGCGCTGGTTCATCACCCACAACATCCCTCGTCCCGGCGGAGCGCTGCCGCCCACCCAGTGGTGTGGCTCCAACGAGGCGGAGACGCAGATGATGGTCTTCGCCACCGAGGAGAAGATCAAGCGCTTCGTGGACGCCTATGTGGCCCACGGCTGGGAGCCGGACTTCTGGTGGATGGATGCCGGTTGGTACCCATGCGACGGCGACTGGACCCGCACCGGCACCTGGGAGGCCGACCCCGCCCGGTTCCCCAACGGTCTGCGCCCGGTGATGGATTATCTGCATGCCCACGGCATGCGCAGCATCCTGTGGTTCGAGCCCGAGCGCGTGCGGGCCGGCACGTGGCTTGCCACCGAGCATCCACAGTGGCTTCTGCCGGGGCCCGGCGACGCGCCTCAGGACCCTGACAACCCGGATGCCTGGGAGCGGGTGGTTGGTCGCGACGCGCTCCTGGACCTGGGCAACCCGGAGGCCCGGGATTGGGTGGTGAACCACGTGAGCCACCTCATCGCCCAGTGGGGAATTGACATCTATCGCCAGGACCTCAACACCGACCCACTGCCGTACTGGACGGCCCATGACACCCCCGACCGTCAGGGGATGACCGAGAATCGCTATGTGACGGGGCTGCTCGCCTACTGGGACGAGCTCTTGCGGCGTCATCCGGGCCTGCTGTACGACAACTGCGCGGGCGGGGGCCGTCGCAATGACCTCGAGAGCATGCGCCGGGGCGTGCCGTACACCAAGAGCGACTATGCCGACGATCCTGTAGGCGTACAGGGAGAGACCTACGGCATCTCGCTGTGGCTCCCGTACTTCGCCGCCACCTGGGGGCGAAGCGACGATCCGTATCTGTGTCGCAGCCGGATGGCTCAGGTGTTCGGCGTCTCCTTCCAGTCCGACATTCCGGGCCATCTGGCCCGGCTTCCGCAGCGCCTGGCCGAGTGGCGAGAGGTGGTGCCACACTACTGGGGTG
>CAYRFY010000075.1:4474-17524 GCA_964423635.1 uncultured Armatimonadia bacterium
GGTGACTTTTGGCCCCTCACCCCGTATAGCCTCGAGAGCACTGCGTGGCTCGCGTGGCAGTTCGACGGGCCCGAAGACGGCAGAGGCGTGGTGCAGGCCTTCCGGCGTACCGAGTGTGCAGAGGAGACTATCCGTCTCAGGTTGCGCGGGCTCGACTCCGAGGCCACGTATCGCGTGACGGACCTGGATGTCGCACAGCCGCGGGACCTGCGGGGAAGCGCGCTGATGGAAGAAGGTCTGGATGTGAATGCCCCGGGCAAGCCGGGGGCGGCGATCGTCACCTACGAGCGGTTGTAGGGACTGCTTGGCCAAAAGGCCCAGGCGAGGTGCGAGATGAACCGCGTACAGTACGGGGTCCTCAGTGCGGCTATCGCCGCAGGTCTGCTTGTACTCACTACTCTTGCAGGGGGCGCACCCATGGGGCTGTCAGCCGTCGACACTGAACGGTTCACCATCTACCACTCCCCTCAGACGCCCGGCTACACCTGCTGGGTCTCCTCGTGGCTCTCGCCCGACGGCATGCTGCGCGTGGCCTTCCACCAGGCGACGGGCCCGACGTCGGGCCGGCCGCAGGGGACGAAGGCCGTGCTGGAGGCTCTGGGCTGGCCGCCCCCCGGGCGACCGGAGTACGACATGACCGGCACGATCCAGGAGGTCATCACGGTGCAGTCGGGGGACGATGGCACCACCTGGCAGCCCTTCGCCTCCGAGCCGTTCCATACGCCGATGAACGGTGCCTACCAGGGGTATGCCTGTCTCCCCGACGGCACGGTGCTACGCACCGCCTGGGGCATGTACCTGCCCTTTTACGATGTGCCGCGGACCGGTTACGTGCAGCGCTCCGAGGACGGCGGGCAGACCTGGGGTGAGCCCATTGTGCTCACGGACACCCAAGAGGCCATCGGCTTGCCCAAGCGGAGCCGGGTGCTTGAGGATGGGAGGGTCATCATCGCCGGCGGGTACATCCCGCTGTCCGCGGAGGTGCCGGGCTTCCGCGCGGGCCTCTCGCACATTCGTGCCGCCATCTGGCTGTCCAACGACGGCGGCAGGACGTGGAGCGCGCCCATCGACGTGCTCACCAAGGAGAGCGGTGTCGGGCTGACGGAGGAGAGCGACGTTGCGCAGTTGCCCGACGGACGCCTGCTCGTGGTGACTCGCACCAACGTCCCCGACCGTTGGCAGACCGTCATGCGGCCGGTGGGCGAGGGCTACGAGGTGGAGAGCTTCGGCAGGGCCCCGTTCCCACACAGCGGCATGCCGGAGCTGCTCGCCCTCCGTGGCCCGGACGGACGGCCCTCCGGAGTGGTGCTGCACGTGGCCTCCACCGGCATCTCGTGGACCGCGGACGCCGGGAAGACCTGGACCGACCTGGGCCTCGGGACGGAGTACTATCCCTCGGCGGTGCAACTGCCGGACGGCCGCGTGTTCGTCGCCGCCCATCGCGGCAGCGATGACCCGTACAACGCCACGATGGATCAGGAAATCCGGGGACTGAGGTTCAGGGTGCAGGAGAAGTAGACCAGGGATACGGCCACCGGCACCCGCGTCGCGACGATGCCCGATCCACCGCCTTGCTTACTCTCATCGCAGGGGGCCCTCTATGCCACCAATGGACACGTCATCCCAATCGGCGGCCGCGCTGTTGGCCTGCGTGCTGCTGTCGCTCACCGGCGCCAATGCCCAGGATCCCGTCACCGTGCACCCCGTGGATACCGGCGCGGCCCTGCATAACCCCGCCATGGGCTGGGTCTTCCACCACTATGACAACTCCATCGCCGGCTACGGTGCGCCACTGGGGCCGGCGTATGACGGGTCCGAGTTCCCCGGCCTCACGGTGGCATACCTGCGCCTGGCCTGGTCTTATCTGGAGCCCGGGGAAGGCGAGTTCAACTGGTCGGTGGTGGATACCCCGGCCCAGAGATACATCGGTGCGGGCAAGAAGATCGCCTTCCGCATCACCTGCTACGAGGGCAGCGACGCGCAGCCCTATGCCACCCCGAAGTGGGTGCGGGACGCCGGGGCGAAAGGCTACGACGTCGGCAACTGCTGGGAGCCGGATTACGATGATCCCATCTACCTGCAGAAGCTCGAGGGCTTCCTGCGCGCCTTCGGCGCCCGCTACGACGGCGATCCCAATGTGGCCTTCGTCGACATCGGCACCCTGGGCATCTGGGGCGAGGGACATCCCGTCGCCCGGAACTACACGTTGGCCACGGCCAAACGCCACATCGAGTTGCACCGCAAGTACCTGCCCAATACGCTCCTGGTGGTGGGCGACGACTTTTCCACCTGGTTCCCCGACGGCGACCTCACAACGATCGGCACCGCGCGCATCCCGGTGGCCTTCCGTATCCCGGACGAGGCCCGGGGGCGGTCGTACCCGGTCTTCGCGGGTCTCTGGATCCCGGAGGACAAGACCCGCCCTGATGCGCGCCTGTTGCCCTCCAACGGGGACCCAGACCGGAGAGTGCCCATCGGCCGGGTGAGTATCGCGGCCGATGGCGAGGCGAGCTTCACCGCGCAGCTTCCCGAGTCCAGACCGGGTGGGGACTTCGAAATCACGGCGATTGACGCCAGTCAAGTCGATGACGAGATGACGCTGCACCTCACCTGGGACATCCGCACCGACAATCCGGGGAACGTCCGGCCCTACTGCCATCTGGACGCCGAGGGCAAGATCGCCATCGGCGGCGGTCGCCAGCGGGACATGGCGATCATCGATTACGCGCTCTCCCGGGGCCTGACCCTTCGCGATGACAGCATCCTCGTTCAACCTGCCCCGCGGGCGTTCTTCAGCCAGGGCATGGCCCGCCCCTTTTGGCCCGCTCTGCCGGTGGTGCTGGAGTCGGGCCACTACGGGTATGCCAAGAGGATCGACGCCTGGGGCGACGGCTCGGAGTACCTGCGGGCGGTGGAGGAGTACCACGGCAGCTATGTCTCGATCCACGCCCACCCCGTCGAGTTCCTGGAAGAGAACCGCGATCTGATCCGGCGCATGAACCTGCGCATGGGCTATCGACTGAACCTCCCGGAGGTCTCCTGGCCGGCGACGGCGTCGTCCCAGGGGCCGCTGCCCATCACGAGCACGTGGGCGAACGTGGGCGTGGCCCCGTGCTATCCCGGCGGTCATCCCACGTGGTGGCTGTTTGACGAGGCGGGTAACCTCCTGGCAGCCCTGGTGGACGAGGGCTTCGACATGCGCGGCCTTGAGCTCGCCCCTCCGGGTCAGGCGCCCCCGACCCGCCGGGAGCGCAGCTTCCTGCTGCCGCCGGGTCTTCCGCCGGGGCAGTACGAACTGCGGGTGTCGGTGGGTGACGCCACGGGGACGCCGAAGCTCGCCCTGCCGCTGGAGGGCGACGACGGGCGGATGAGGTACCGGCTGGGGAGGGTGGAGTTGAGGTGAGGGGGGCATGTCTTGTGCCTGCGGCCGGACCTATGGGATACTGAGACCGAGTGCCGAGCGAAGGGGCGCGACGATGCTGAGGACACTGAAGCTCACCAACTTCCGAACCTGCGTCGCCACCGAGGTGTCCTTCGAGCCGGTGACGCTGCTCATTGGGAAGAACAACTCGGGCAAGACCAACATCTGCCAGGCTTTGGAGTTCATGGGGGCCGCTGCCGAAGCTGATTCACTGGACAACGCAGCGAGGATGCTGGGCTTGCCGCCTCTAGAGGTCGTGACCCGCTACCTGCCAGGCGAGCCGGTGACAATGCAGATCGAGGCCAGCGCCCCATGTGGCGATGAGGAACTCGAGTACCGGTACGAACTGGTCATCTCGTGTACAGACCTCGGCCCGAGTCCCGGCCACGTGCTCAACGTGGTCAGCGAGCACCTCAGCGCTACCGTTGACGGGGATGAGTGGCGCTTGATGGAGCGCGAGGGCGCTGAGGTCAGGCTGCTGCACGAGACGCGTCCGCAGGCGGGCGTGCGCGAGCCACGGGTGGAGACTACCGCCCCGCCGCGCCAGGCAATGATAGCCAGGCTGCTTGACCTTCCGGACAACCCGCGAGCGAATGCATTTCGGCAGTACCTCCGCTCATGGCGGTACTACACCATCTCCGCCGAGATCATGCGCACCTCTCGCCGAGCGGACTGGGACACGTTCCTGGCTGATGACGCCAGCAACATCGCGTCTGTGCTCTTCACGCTCAAGAGCGAGGACACACGCGCGTTCAACCGCCTGGTCTCGTTGGTCAAGGAGATCGAGCCCTCCATCGAGACGCTCAACTTCATCCGCCCCAGGCCGGAGGAGGTCTACATGGAGGTGGAGGACACTGAGGGCAACAGGTACAACCCTGAGAGCCTCTCTGACGGCACCCTCAACTACCTGGCTCTGTGCTACGTGGCGCTCCAGGGATCACTGCGAACTGCTCGCGACACGGTCCCGCCCGCATTGGTGGCCTACGAGGAGCCGGAGCGCGGGCTCTACGTCGGCCACCTGCGCCGGTTCATGGAGGTGTTGCAGGAGGCCGGGAAGACGCAGCAGGTCATCCTCACCACCCACAACCCGTACGTGATAGACCTGTTCGAGTCGCACCGGGAGCAGATCCGGATCGTTAGCCGCGGCGGACACGCCTTGCGCGACGGGACCACCGTCGCCGCGCCCGATGTCGGCAAGCTCGACGAACTGCTGGAGTCGTTCTCTCTGGGTGAGCTGTACTACAGGGAGCTACTGCAATGAGGATCGGCTACCTTGTCGAGGGGTCCACGGACAGGGCGGTCGTGGCCGGGCTGCAGAGGCAACTGTGCCCCGGAGCCGAGCTGGTGGAAGGGCACTTCCGGGGGAGCCTCAAGGGCGTGGGCAGGAGGCGCGAGCTGCCCAGGGCCTGTCTGGAGCTGAGGGCCAAGGGCGTGGACGCGATCGTGGACCTCAACGACGCCAACGAGCTGCCGTGGCACAAGCGCCGCGACCAGGAGAGGCACTGGACGCCGGAGGAGTACCGGCCCATCGTCGCCTTCGGCGCCCCGCAGCCCAACATCAACATGTGGCTCATCGCCGATGCCAATCACTTCGAGAGGGCCACCCGTGAGGCCTGCAGGCCCAGGCCTGCCGACCCCAAGCCCCTCACCGAGCAGGCGTTCGGCGTCACAGGTATCGAGAAGCGCGAGGCCGAGATCGCCGACTTGGTCGCCGCGGCGGACCTGACCGTGTGGGAGCGCGAGGACAACTCCTTCGGCGGGTTCATGGAGGAGTGCCGGAGAGTGGCTCAGGTGGTGGGCTGTGGGCTTGAGGCGCGGTAGCCCACCCTCGTTTGCCGCGCTACTCCGTTCGCCGCCACCCCTCGATGATCCGCGCGATCTCCTCGTAGCCCTCAGCCCGTGCAGCCTCCACGGCGGTGAGGCCGTCGGCGTTGCGTGCCAGGGGATCGGCGCCGAGGCGCAACAGCACCTCTACGGCCTCGGCCGACCCGGAGTCGATCGCGTACAGCAGCGGGGTCTGGCCGTCGTCGTTGACGGCCTCGAGCTGCGCCCCGGCGGCCAGCAGCGCCTCGGCGACAGGCGCGGTGTCGCTCTCCGCGCCCCAGGCCCAACGGTGCAGGGGCGTGCCGTTGTAGCTGTCCCGCGCGGTGGCGTCGGCCCCGTGGCGCAGCAACTCCCTGACGACCTCGAGGGTGTCGGCACCGACGTGTAGCGGGGTGCTGCCGTACCAGTCTCGCTCGTTGGGGTCTGCGCCCTCGTCGAGCAGGCGAGTGACCGTCTCGGCCTCGTCCAGCCGAGCTGCCGTATGCAGCGTGTGCGTGGCTCCGCGCGCCAGTAGCAGCTCGGCCAGTTCCCGGCTGCCGGCCGAGGCAACCGCGTCCAGAGGGGTCTCGCCCTCGGGATCGGAGACGGTCACGTCCGCCCCGTGCTCGACGAGAAGGCGCACCAACTCCGCCGCCCGCTCCCCGTTGTCGTCGTCCCAGTCGACATACCGCGCCGCCAACAGCAGCGGCGTCGTGCCATAGTCGGTCTCGCGCACGTTGGGGTCTGCTCCCCCCTCCAGCAGGACCCGGGCCATCTCGGGGCGATTGAGCAATCCGGCCTCGTGCAGTCCCGTCCAGCCTCGTGCGGCGCGCTGGTTCGGATCGGCGCCGGCATCCAGCAGAATCTGCAGCGTCTCCGGGCTCCCGTCCTCGACCGCCCAGTGCATCAGCGCCTCACCACTGGCATCCCAGCGCGCCACCTCGGCCCCCAGCTCCAGGAGCACCCTCACGGCCTCGGGGTGTGCCCCGTGGGCGGCATGGAACAGTGGCGTCAGTCCGTAGTCATCGGCCTCGTTGACGTCCGCACCACCCGCGATCAGCTCACGGATTGTGGCGACATCGTTCTCGGCAGCAGCTCTGTGCAGGTCGGTCATAGCGCCTCGCCTCCGTGTGCAGGATCGCGCACCCGCTCGGGGTACGGTGGATGGTAGCGTATAGACGGCGGAGGCGTCGGCGCTAAGGGGTGGCGCCGTCGTCGTGACGGGCCTGGAGTTCCGCCTCGAGCTCCTCAATGCTGGGAAGGCTGGCTTGGACACTGTCGGGGAGAGCGTCGCGGAGCTGGTACGTTGCCACGCCCAGAGGCTTCTGAAGGTCGCGCATCGCGTACTCGGCGACCACGCGGTTCTGAGTTCGGCACAGCAGTATCCCGATGGAGGGGCCGTCATCCGGGTGCCGCAGGATGTCATCGGCAGCCGACAGGTAGAAGTTCAGCTTGCCTACGAACTCCGGCTGGAAGCTCCCGAGCTTGAGCTCGACGACCACAAAGCGCCGGAGCCGTAGATGGTAGAATAGCAGGTCGAGATAGTAGTCCTCGCCGCCGACCTCAATGTGCACCTGACTGCCGACGAAGGCGAACCCTACGCCGAGTTCAAGCAGGAAGTCGCGGAGGTGCTGCAGCAGCCCTCGCTGCAGATCGCGCTCGCGGGCATCATCAGCGAGGGTCAGGAAGTCGAAGTTGTACGGGTCCTTGAGCATCTGGGCGGCGAGGTCCGACTCGGGCGCCGGAAGTGCTCGGCGGAAGTTCGTGACAGCCTTGCCCTGACGAGCGTAGAGCCCGCTCTCGATCTGGTGAACGAGAACGTTGCGCGACCACCCGTTCTCGATGGCGGCCCGCGCGTACCACTCACGCTCAGAGGGGGTGTTCGCGTAGTCGAGCAGCCGCACATTGTGACCCCACGGCAATTGTGCAACAACCTGTTGCATAATTGCCTCGTCAGGCCAAGCCTCAGCAAACGCCCGCATGTACCTGAGGTTTCGCGCGGAGAGCCCCTTCATGTCAGGGAACTCGCGACGGAGGTCCTCCGAGAGCCGCTCGATGACCTTGGCACCCCAGCCTTGCCGATCCTGGCGCGCCAGGATCAGGCGCCCGATGGACCAGTAGAGGAGCACGAGCTGGGAGTTGACCGCAGCAGCGGCGCGCCTCTGAGCCGAGCGAACGCGTTCCTTGACGTCTCGCAGCAGGTCCGCATAGCCGTCCGATCCTGTCAGGTCGCTGGTCACAGCCATCCTCCCCGTGTAGACTGAGCTGGTACTCAGGCGAAACCGAGCCGGAGCGATGCGCCGATTGCGCAACAGCCTGTTGCACAATTGGCGCGTTGCGGTGGCCTTCAGGGGTGGCCGGTGCGTGCCGCTTGCGCCCGGAGTCGCGGCGACACCAGACGTTTGTGCAAGAGCCCCTTGCACAATTGGCCCGTGGGTCCCGTCGCCAGCGGGAGAGCCGCCGCGAAGCGCATTCCTCCGAGACGAGCAGGCCCACGTCGGCGCGATCCTCGCGGATCGCGCCGACGACAAGGAGGAGGGAGGAGGTCCGCAGATCCCCGTGCTCACGCACGGGGCTACCTCTGTGTCGCTCCTGCGGGGCTGTGGGGCCAACGGCAGGGGCACCAGCGCTACCCATTGCGTTGCCGTCGGCCGGTGTCGTCATCCGCCGTTATCCGCAGTTATCCTGGCCATCCTGCTATCTGTCGTCGCCGTCCTGGCCGCCAGCCTACTCCAAGCCAAACAGCCGGATCGCGTTCTCCCTTGCGACCTTCTGGAAGACCTCCTCGCTGATCTTGCCTGTGTTCCGCCAGTCCTTCAGCAGGTCTATCAGGTCGATGCGCATGTCCGGGAAGCACAGGTCGGTACCGAACATCAGCCGGTCCTGGAACTCGGTGAGGAACTTCGGGCCGTACTCCGGATCGCGGGCCAGAGCCGTGTAGGCCGTGAAGTCGGACAGGTCACCATGCAGGTTGGGGTAGATGCGCAGGAGCTTGGGGACAACACCCTCCTCCTCGACGGGCCCGATAGGCAGGCGGCCCACCTGACCGGCGTCGCGCCGGAAGATGTAGCTGCGCTCTCCGGGCGTCTGCAGTCGCGCGATCTCGGACCAGAACACCGGCCCATGCCCGAGCATGATGAGGGCCGGGTACCGCTGGAGCGTGTGCTCCAGTTGGGGCAGGCCGGGGTCATCGTAGAGGCCGAAGTCGCCGGTCAGTTGGTCCGAGCCGTCCCAGGTCACCGGCAGCCCCACCTCCTCGGCGCACTTGAACAGGTTCTGCACCATCGGGTCCATCACGGCCAGATTCGGCATCACCTCCCCCAGACCCCGGCAGCCCTGATCCTTGTAGTGCTGCAGAAGCTGGCCCAGGGGCGCGTGGGGCGAGTTGGAGATCGCCCGCGGGTCGATATTGCAGAAGGCGAAGAACCGGTCCGGGTACTGCTGGACCATCTCGAGGATGTCCTCATTGGCCTGGGGCAGGTAGATCTCGGGGCTGACAATGGGCAAGAGCGCCGCCTTCTCGATCCCGAGGGTGTCGAAGCGCTCCAGCACCTGCTCCGGTGTGGAGAAGGAGTACATCGGCGGCTGTATGCGGTAGGCGTGGCAGTGGATGTCGATGAACATGGGGCCCGCTCCTTTGGGCAAAGACCACAGTGATTGCGCCGTCGGCGCCAGGGGCGCGTTCGCTGCAGGACCGACGATAACCTCCACGCGGTGTGCCGTCTCCCGCGCCCGGGGGGAGATTCGCGGACGCAGGACACCGCGCCCCGATGGCGAAGTGACCGCGAGCGACTCTCCAGCTCACCGATGGAAGGAGTGGGTGCCTTGTCCGACCATGCGGTACCCCTGCTCGTGGTTGTGTCGACTATCCTGGCGTCCTGTCTGGCCGCCCACGCCGCGGCCCCGACGGCCGGCGAGCTGTCCCGCGCCCGCCACTGGGCCGAGGCCCACCTGCGCCGCGCCCCGGGGGTGCCGCCCGAACCGGCCTACGCCTCCGCGGCCCCCGGCCTCGTGGTCATCGCCAACCACGACGCGGTGCTCATCAACGGCCGACCCGACGGCCGGCCGCTGCAGATCGCCGACGATACCTTCTCCCACGGCCTGCTGTGTCACGCCGTCAGTGAGGTGGAGGTGCATCTGCGCGGACCGGGGCGCACGTTCAGCGCCACGGCCGGCCTGGACACCAACGCCGGCGGCGGCAGCATTGTGTTTTCGGTGCAGGTGCGGGGTGAGGAGGCGTTCCGCAGCGGCGTCATGCACTGTGGTGAGCCGGGCGTGCCGGTCTCCGTGGACCTCGGCGGGGCCACGAGCTTCACGCTCCACGTCGGCGACGCGGGAGACGGCATCGCCTGCGACCATGCGGATTGGGCCGAGGCGAGGGTGACCTTGCTGGATGGGGCCGAGCTGCGCCTGTGCGATCTAGCGGTGCGCGAGGCCGAAGTGCGCCCGCGCCGGGCCCACACCCCTCCCTTCTCCTTCCTCTACGACGGACGCTCCTCGGACGAATCGCTGCCCACGTGGGACTTCTCCGAGACCGTGGAACGGCTCAGTGCAGGGCGCACCCATTACACGCAGACCTACACCGATCCCGAAAGCGGCCTGCAGGTGCGCTGCGTCGGCGTGCGGTACTCGGACTTCCCGGTCGTGGAATGGACGCTACACTTCCGCAACACGGGCGAGCAAGACACGTCTATCATCGAGGACGTGCTGGCTCTGGACACCCAGTTTCGCAAGAGCGGCACCGGCGACTTCTTGCTTCACCACAACGTGGGCAGCCCCTGCCGGGCCAACGACTTCGAGCCCCTGGAGACACCTTTGGGGCGGGGTGAGAGCAAGACCATCCGCGCCGCCGGCGGCCGTCCCACCAACAGCGATCTGTGCACCTTCAACCTGCAATGGCCGGGCGAGGGCGCTATCGTGGCTCTCGGCTGGCCCGGGCAGTGGGCCGCGCGCTTCTCCGCCGAGGGGGCCACGACGGCCCGCGTCACCGCCGGCCAGGAGCTGACCCATTTCCGTCTCCATCCGGGCGAGGAGGTCCGCAGCCCCCTGGTGGCGCTACTGCTCTGGGAGGGTGACGACCGGCTGCGGGCCCAGAATCTGTGGCGCAGATGGATGGTGCGGCACAATCTTCCGCGCATCGACGGACAGCCGGTGCCGACGCACTACGGCGCCTGCTTCGGCAATCTGCAGCCGCGGGCGGAGGAGGAGTTGGCGGTCATCGAGGGCTTCCGGCGGGAGAGTATCCCGCTGGAATACTGGTTCATCGATGCCGGCTGGTACCCCGGTGGCGGGGAGTGGGTGAACACCGGCACGTGGGAGATCGATACCGAGCGCTTCCCGCGGGGATTGCGGGAGGTGGCCGACCGGGTGCACTCCTACGGCATGAAGTTCGTGGTCTGGTTCGAGCCCGAGCGCGTGACGGCCGGGTCGTGGCTTGCGGAGAACCATCCGGAGTGGGTACTGGGCGGCAAGGGTGGGGGGCTGCTGAACCTCGGTGACCCCGCAGCCTGGAGCTGGGCCGTCGAGCGCATCGACAGTCTCCTCACGAGCCAGCGGATTGACGTGTACCGGCAGGACTTCAACATGGACCCGCTGGGCTACTGGCACAGCAACGATCCCCCTGACCGTCGCGGCATCACGGAGATGAAGCACGTAGCGGGGTACCTGGCGCTGTGGGACGAGATCCTCCGTCGCCATCCCGGTCTGTTCATCGACACCTGCGCCAGCGGTGGGCGACGCAACGACCTGGAGACACTCCGCCGCTCCGTCCCTTTGCTGCGCTCGGACTACTGGGACGACACCACCGCCCAGCAGGCGCAGACGATGGGCCTGGCCGCCTGGATGCCGTATTTCGGCTCGGGGATGTCCACCTCCGACCCCTACTGGTTCCGAAGCTGTATCTTCCCCGCCTCACGCATCGGCTGGGACACGCGCGACGAGAGCCTGGACTACCCGCTCCTGCGCCGCATGATCGCCGAGTGCAAGCGCGTGCAGCAGTACATGCTGGGGGACTTTTGGCCCCTCACCCCCTACAGCCTGAATAATGACGCATGGATGGCGTGGCAGTTCTCGCGACCCGAACGGGGCGACGGAATCGTGCAGGCCTTCCGCCGTGCCGATTGTGGGCAGGAGAGCGTGCGGCTGAAGCTACGGGATCTGGAGGCCGACGCGCAGTATGCCGTGACAGACCTCGATACGCAGAGCGCGCAGGTTCTCTCCGGCCGCAGCCTGATGGATGACGGCCTGGAGCTAACGGCGTCTGCCCGTCCGGCGGCCTTGATCGTGGAGTACAGGAAGGTCCGGTAGAGGTCGTAGCACTCGCGTCGCCGCAGACCAATGACGGCCTGGTGGAACCTGAATGGCAGGTTCGCTGTGGAGCGCGATCGCCCTGATGTCCGCCATGCCCGGCGCGGCCCGGACGCGCATTGAGGCTCACCCGGATGACGTCATCGTCCGGGTGAGCCCGTAGATGACCGGCGCCTGCATCGAAGACGTCACCCACGAGCGGTATGGCGGCATCCGCACGCAGATGGTATTTGAGGAGAGCTTCCAGCAACCTCCGCTCTCGCCCACAGTGACGCCCTATTGGGTTAGCACGATGTCGCCGACGGGCGTGTCGGCGCCCACAACCGCGTCGTAATACACCGGCGGCGCGATGAGACGGCTGTCATACGCCTCATATCCGGTGGCCGTGATGCGGAGTGCGTAGCTGCCGGCAGGAACGAAGGCCCGGAAGCTCCCGTCTTCAGGATTCACACTGCCGGCCGCGATGGCCTCGGTCCCGCCCTGCGGGATCACCCGGATAACGGCAGTGGGCCAGACGGCGGCAGGCAGCACGTTCCCGCTGATCGAGGCATAGGTGGGCAACACGTTGTCCAGCTCCACAATGCGGATGCCCGTCGGCTTGAAGTTATAGATGCCGCTGCTGCCGGCCTGCACGATGGCCCGGCCGGGGTCGAAGTCCAGAGCGATCACGTTGACCACCCCCGGCTCGACCGTATAGTGGCCGATGACCTTGAGGCCGGACGTCTGGCCGCTTGGCGTGTTCAGCGGAATCTTGGTGAGCGGGTCGCCGGTGAGGGTGATGTAGTTGAGTGGCTCACCCGTGGCCGGGTTGGGCTCGAGGACCAGCCTGAGTTGATTGTGTTCGCCGGCGGGCACCACGGCCTGCCCCAGGAGCTGCTGGGCGAAGGCCAGATCGGCCACATCGTACTGCACGGCCGGGGTGAAGCTGACGACAAGCGGCATTTCACGGCCCGTGGCGGCATTCTCTCGGCCCTGGGGAACGAGGCGTATCTCGCGGATGGCCAGGACTACGTTCTCATACGGCCCCCAGGCGTCCGTCAGCGCAACACGGACCGTGCCGGTCTCCACCCCATCGTCGCCGCCTCCCCCACACCCTCCGACGAATAGCAGTACTCCCATCACGAGCCCGGCACAGGCTGCCACGGCCACAAGCGGTAGTCTCCGAATGCGTCCCATCATTTCGCCTCCTGCGTGTGCGACTGCTCTCCACCCCCGAGAGCGTCGAGGTATGCCCTGTGGGTACAGGGATACCCGGCAGCGGTGCGGAGCACACGCAGGGCCCGGCATTTTGCTGCCGCGCGGACGCCTTCTGGGAGACCAGGCGTCGCCATGAGCCGGCCTGTGTGCGTCCGTCTCAGTAGCACCGCAGGTCTGCGCCCCACCCGCTCCCGCGGGCGTCTGGGTCACCGTACTGCGCGGCGCGGACCCCTCGCAGGCGTCAGCCGCACCGCCGGCGCATCTCACACCCTCGGGCCGGTCGCACTCGGCGGCGATGCCCCGGCGCCCTGCCCCGCAAGCCA